>NZ_JBQAJM010000044.1:0-12070 GCF_052030685.1 Cysteiniphilum sp. 19S12-1 | reverse complement strand
CGAATCAAGCAAGTTATCAAATGTATTTAAAAATGAAACATGAATGTGAGAAATTTAAAAGTGCGTAACTTCAGTAAATTGACGTAAGAAATGATGTGTACTAATGGTTGGTGCGGTAATGATTAAATTACATTTGTCTAGCTACCGGGGGTTACCTCTCCCCTCGCGGGAGAGGTCGGCAAGCTTTGCTTGGCGGGTGAGGGGGTGAATATTAAATCTTTTCAAAAACAATTAAAAACTTCACAAACCGATGCAGAGGTTACGTTATGGTATCATCTTAGAAATCGGCAATTGTCAGGATATAAGTTTAGGCGTCAAGTGATTATTGGATCTTATATTGTTGATTTTGTTTGTTTTGAAAAAAGACTGATTATTGAGTGTGATGGTGCTCAGCACAATGAAATTGACAAGAAGAAATATGATGCATCAAGATCAATGTATCTTTGTGAACAAGGGTATCGAGTCTTGCGCTTTTGGAATCATGACATACTAAAAGAGACAGAAAATGTATTGGCAGATATTTATCAAGCGTTACAGCAGTGAGATATCCCCCTCACCCACATTGCTACACAATGCGACCTCTCCCGCAAGGGGAGAGGTGATTAGATTATTATTTTGTGGAATAAACTTAGGGTATTAAAAAAATGAAAATCGCAATATTAGGAAATGGACAGCTGGCACAGATGTTGATGGAAAGTGCTCAAGATTTAAATGTAAGTATTGATACATATCCTTTGCCAGACATTGATCGCTATGGACAAAGTACGGTTGAGGAGATAAACCTGTGGCAGGGTAAGCTTCAAACTTATGATGTTGTGACGTATGAAATTGAAAATATATCGGTTGATTTGTTGCAGGCAGTATCACAAAAAGCGCGTGTTTTCCCAACAATTGAAGCCTTAAGTGTGGCACAAGATCGTCTGTTAGAAAAAGATAATTTTAAACGACTTGATATAAACACCAATGATTATATGGCGGTAGATTCTTTCGCTGAACTTCAAAAAGCTGCCAAATTATTAAGCTTACCGTTTATTATTAAGACAAGACGCTTTGGCTATGATGGCAAGGGGCAGTTTATAATTAAAACATATGAGTGTTTAGAAAAAGCGTGGAACACCTTGGGTGAGCATGCTCTTATTGCTGAGAGCTTTGTGCCATTTGATTATGAAGTATCACAAATTGCGTCACGTGACCAGTTTGGGCATATTGCTTTTTATCCTTTGGTCAGAAATGAGCATCGTGATGGTATCTTGCGCGAAACGCATGTGTTGATTGACAATAATGAGCTAAGTATTGACGCGCAAGAAGCGGTGAAGCGTTTGCTTGAGCATTTTGATTATGTAGGCACATTTGCCGTTGAGTTTTTTGTTAAAAACAATCAGCTTTTTGCCAATGAAATGGCACCTCGGGTGCATAATTCAGGGCACTGGTCAATCAATGGTGCTAATGTAAGCCAATTTGAAAACCATATGCGGGCAATCAGTGGTGAAAATGTTGCTAAGATCAAAACATTAGCGCGACATATAGTAATGATTAATCTGATTGCTGAAGATGTGCCAGATATACAATTACCTGTTAATGGCTACGCCAAAAGTTATGGCAAGAGCTTAAGAGACGGGCGCAAGATGGGTCACATTAATATTGTTGATAATGAACTAGAAACATTTATTAATAGTGTTAATATGATCTATCAAAATATTAAGGCAAAACCGTGTTTGGAGGAATTTTAAGTGTCAGAGAATTTAAAGACAGCTTATTTTGCCGCGGGTTGTTTTTGGGGTGTCGAGCATTACTTTGCGAAAGAAAAAGGCGTTATCAAAACGGCGGTTGGCTATATGGCGGGTCACACTTTGAGTCCCAACTATAATGATGTAAAAACAGGGCAAACTGGGCATTTAGAAGTCGTTAAAGTTGAGTATGATCGCAGTGTCGTCAGTTATGAGGCTTTAGTGAAATTGTTTTTTGAGATTCATGATCCAACGCAACAAGATGGTCAAGGTGTTGATATTGGCTCGCAATATTTAAGTGCGATTTTCTATACAAATGACAAGGAAAAAGCAATTTGCCAGCAAGTTATTAATTATCTTGAGACTCAGGGTTTAACGATTGCAACACAATTGATTGATGCCAGTCTTCACCCGTTTTGGTTGGCTGAAGACTATCATCAACAGTATTTTAATAAACACGCTCACTTGCATGTCTGTCATCGACGTGTGAAACGATTTGATTAACGATAAATGAAAAATAAACAGCAATAGCATGAGAAAGAATATGTTTGAAATAAATGAGAATATCGAAAACTATTATGATTTAAGCCAAACAGTGCGCGAGAAAATGCGCATGATTGATGATATGGCAGATCAGTTGGGTGAGCTTTTGGATTGGAACTTGACCGTTGATTTTCAGATTATTAATCAAGAGGATAAATCATCATTGTATGGTGTATCAATTATCGCAGGGGAATCTGATGACGACGAGGCACCGGTGTTTTTCTCAACAGCATCAGCAGATGAGGCGTTGATTCGCTTACAAGTTTATTTGGAGTTGATGGAGAAATTTGAGATCAGCAATTTAGCAAGATCAGAGGAATATTACCAACAGTCATTGGATAAGCTGGCGCATTATTACAATGAGTCCTGTGATGATTTATTGCATCAAATCGTGCTTGAGAGTTTTTTTGAGTTTAATGAGAGATTAGCTGACAACTAGATTGCATATAGCTATTCCATTAATGTATAAATAAGTTGCAGCTATGTTGTTATAAAATTATGTTGTTATAAATTATGTTGTTATAAAATAAGGAAAAAGTTCATGCAATTACCTCATTGCCCACAATGTCAAAGTGAATATGTTTATCAAGACGGAGAAATATTTGTTTGCCCTGAATGTGCTTATGAATGGCAAGTCAATGCTGATATAGAAGAAGCCCCTGATGTCAAAAAAGATGCGTATGGCACGCCTTTACAAGATGGTGATAGCATCACTGTGATTAAGGATCTTAAAGTCAAAGGTTCATCTTTAGTCGTGAAAGTGGGCACAAAAGTTAAAAATATTCGGCTAGTGGATGGTGATCATGATATCGATTGTAAAATCGATGGCATCGGTGCGATGAAATTGAAGTCGGAGTTTGTGAAGAAGGCATAAAATAGCTATTTATTCTTTGTGAGTTTGCTTGATGGAATTTTAGAAATTTAGTACTGTTTCTAATAGTTCAAAGGAGTGGGAGATCAATTTTGGAAACGTTAACGGATTTGAAGGCAATTTTAACTTCAAAGAGAGCAAACTTATATTATCTAGAGCATTGTCGGGTCATGCAAAAGGATGGTCGTGTTTTGTATTTGACGGAAGAGGCAAAAGCAAATCAATACTGGAATATTCCCATTGCCAATACCACAGTGATACTTTTAGGAACTGGAACATCAATTACACAAGCAGCTGTGCGTATGTTAGCATCTGCAGGTGTTTTAATCGGTTTTAGTGGTGGAGGTGGTACGCCTTTGCTTATGGCAAATGAAGTCGAGTGGCTATCACCACAAAGCGAATATCGACCAACTGAATATGTGCAAAATTGGCTAAAATTTTGGTTTGATGATCAGAAACGTCTTAAAGCAGCGATCACTTTTCAACAAATGCGTTGTCAATTTATAAGAAAAGTGTGGCAAGATGACGTTGAAATTTCAAAATTTGGCTTTTCATCCAATACGTTATTAACAGAAATTCAAAAAGTTGAGGCGCAAATTCAAGTAGCCAAAGATATTCAAAGTTTATTTAGTATTGAGGCGCATTTTACCAAACTTCTGTATAAGCAGGCTTCAACCTTTGCTGATATTGAATCTTTTAAACGTGATCGCAATATTGCAGGGGACTTAGCTAATAGCTTTTTAAATCATGGTAATTATTTAGCTTATGGATTAGCAGCAACGACCTTATGGGTGTTGGGCATTCCACATGGTTTTGCAGTGATGCACGGAAAAACTAGGCGTGGCGCTTTGGTTTTTGATGTGGCTGATTTAGTTAAAGACGCTATTGTTCTACCAATGGCGTTTATCAGTGCTAAAGAAGGAATGATAGAGCAAGAGTTTCGTGGCATCTGTATTAATAAATTTACCGATCATAAGGCACTTGATTATATGTTTGAATGTGTTAAAGAAGTGGCATTTTATGATCAAAGCGAAATTTTATAAAAAATATAGCATAAGACATTATTTGTCGCATAGATTATGTAGTCTAAATGCAAAAGACACGTGTGTTATGTTGACTACTAAGTAGTTACATGACTCATATACTAAGCTAAGTAAATGGATAATTGGAGAAATCGTGATAGTCACCTTTATTAGTGAATGCCAGAAGAAAGCAATTACGCGCACAGCGCGTGTGCTGGATGCTTTTGCCAATCGTATTGGTAGAAGAACATGGCAAACGCCAATCACAGAAGAGGGGTTGTTGGCGGTTAAGAAACTATTACGTAAGACAGCAACTAAAAACACTTCAATAAGCTGCCATCGAATTGTTTCGCGCTCAAGAGTTGAGTTGTTATGGACAGTGGGCAATACCGATCAATTTAATCATCAGGGGATGGTTGCGGTTAACTATACATCAAAGGAAGTTATTATGGATAAATTGCCAATAGAGACGAATCATTTGCTAGCTAATACACATTCACACTCTTTAGGTAAACATTTATTTGCTGTGGGGTTTATTGCGTATCAGCTTTTAGATTCATTACAAATTAATAATCAGAAGCTTAAGCAATCGGCTTTTATTGCAGGTATCCTGCATGATTTAGGGAAAATTGATCCAGTATTTCAAAATTGGGTGCATAAAAAACTTGAGAAAACTGCGGATGACTATTTGCCCGATGATGGGGTTCATGTTGATGCCCCTAAGAAATTTTCATTTGAAAATCATCCGAGGCATCATGAGTTATCATGGGTTTTTGCTGAGGCTTTACTTAAAGGGAGCGATCTAAATAACAGTCAGAGAGCCCAGATAGCGCATGCTATTTATTGGCACCACACCAAGCCTTACAGAAAAGATGATAAGTTCACAAAATCAGAAGCTATTTATGCGATTTTTAAAAAATCATTGGACAAGGATAAATTTGAAGATATTTACTACACAGCACGAACAGTACTTAAGGACATTGTTGCTCTGGCAAAAAAGTTTGAAACACAAAACTTCATTCCGAGCTTTTGTCAATCCTTTAATCTGACATCTGAATCTCTACCAGATTATAAAAAATACGATGAATGGGCCGATGTGATCAATGAGTTTCAGGCTAATGTTCAGGAAAATGCGCTTAACAATCTGGTAAGAGCAGCGGTCATTAGTGCAGATCGTTTGGTTTCGGCATGCTCAGATGATGATTTAGAAGAGTATTTGTCTGAAGGGTCTTTATCGGATCTGATTAATAAAAATTTAAGACAGGAACATAGTGACCTGAAAATTGGTATTGAGCGTTGCTTACAAGGTTTTGAAACTGCTTACCCAAATAGCGAACGCAATCAAGCGCAAAATAAGGCAGCAAGCATGCTCGCAGAATTGAAGCAATTTGCTGCAATTAATGAAACTGCTAATATTGGTGTGTTGCAAGGTCCTGCAGGGTGTGGGAAAACTAAAATTGCCCTTGAATGGGCGTTAAAAACTAATGCAGAGAAGATTATTTGGGTGTGCCCTCGAGTACAGGTTTGTCTGGGTTTATTGTATGACTTAACTGGAAAAGAATATTTAGCAAACAGGCAAATAGAAATATTCACGGGCGAATACAAAAAAAATTTGAGTAATGGTGTGAGTTTTAATGATGCACCTGATACTGATGAGGCGGATTATTTTAGTGGTGATATCGTAATAACGACAATTGATCAGGTGGTAAATTCAATACGTTCTCATAGCCATATAGACACATTCGTAGAGTTTATGCGTGCACATGTGGTTTTTGATGAGTTTCACGAATTTGTTAATATGACTGCTTTTAATTTGTTGTTTGCTGAATTGATTGAAGCCAAAAAGCAACAAGGCGAGAATGCCAATACTTTGCTAGTATCTGCGACGCCACACTATTTCTTTCTAACAGAGTTTTTGAAGATCCCAAAAGAAGATATTATTAGTATCGATAGCTTTAATAATTCAAAGTATCAGATTGAGTTTAAAAGCTATGATGAAAAAGAAGAGATCAATCCCTTGATAGCAGATTCGCAAGAGGGATGTACTTTTGTTATTACCAATACGGCATTAGATGCACAATTGGGATATTTACAGCACCATGCGGCAGAAAATAGTGTGCTATTACACTCAAAATATGCCAAGCAAGATAAAGCCTATTGGTTTAATCAGGTGTTTAATAGTTTTAAGCGTAATGGTGAGCGAAAATATGATGTGTTGCGCAGCGGTCCCATTGTTCAGGCATCTCTAAATATCACGTGTGACCGTATGTTGACGGAGATTACCTGTGCCGAAAATTGGTTGCAACGTTTAGGACGACTTGATCGCTTTGGAGAAAATGAAAATATTAATCCATATGTTACGGTGACACCAAAAAGTTTGGATATTGAGGGTAAAGGAAGCAGTGGCTGTGCAAAGTTTTTGAATCAGTTGTGCATTAGGGAGAGTACCAAGGCGTGGTCATCTTTTCTGAAAGACAAATTGGCAGATCAAACAATAGTAACCATCAACCAGCTGTATCGTATTTATCAAGAGTTTTACGATGATCCACAAAGTAAAGAGGCAGTTAGGCAAGACTTTCTATTGTCGTTAAAAAAGAGTGTGAAGTTAATTAATGATAAAGTGATTGATCCAATTTCTGTTCCACCCAAGTCAAAACAGCAGCAAGGTGCCATAAAAATATCGGCAAATTCATTGAGAGGTGATAACCGATTTGTGCAGATGGCTGTGTGTGAGATAGACAAAGATATGAAGCTAACCTTTACCCAAAGTTATGCTTATAGTGAATCATTTAATCTGGATCAGCCGCAGGCTGCATTGACGGAGTCAATTGAATCTATGCGCGGTTATGGTGAAGATGATGCTAATCTTGTACAATTTATGCAGAAAAAACACCATAATATAAAACAGTCAGAGGGCTATAAAAAGTCACGAAATGAATGGGAGCTAATAAAAGAAGCTCGCTCACCTGAATTTCCTATTTATCTGAGTTATACACCAGAAGACCTTGAGATAGTTAATAGTAAGCCACATCCGCAAGCTGTATATTACCTTGTTACAGGCAGACAACCTGTTGGGGCTATGCGTATTAGTAAATTAAAGAAAATCAACCAATCAGTTGATGTTTCAGAATAAATTAATCAAAAAGAGGATATAAAAATGGAAAAAATTACAGGTATTAAAAGCGTTGATTTTAAAATCACAGCATTGGGGCATGGTGTGGTCAATTGGAATGGACCAACAACATTAAGCAATGAAGGTCGTACGGTTGATAACCATACTTTGCCAAAACTTAGGGGGTATACAAACCTTACGGGAAAAATAAAAGATGAGACAGGGTATAAATATAAAAAGGAGGCCTCGGATATCAACTTTAAGGAAACTCCGCTGTATATCAGTCAGAACTGTATTCGTCACCACCTATTCCGTGCTCAGGCATTTGATCTACATTTTGCGGCAGAAAAGAATTTGGAAAAAGTATTATCCTCAATCACTGGGTTAATCCGAGGCTATGTTGTACCGTCTAGCCAGTGTAAGCGTACAAGTCCATTACTTTTAGAAGATTTTGTTGATCAGTTGGGTAACGGTAATTTTGAACAGTTTGGTCAGGCTGGAGAGCGAGATAGCTCATCTTTCTTTTCTAAAACTACCTTCGGTGATACCAAATATATTTCCTACGGCTCAATTAGTATTGAGCAATTGCAGTTTATTTCGCTTGATAATAAGTTTGATCGTGCAGCTATGGTGATTAAAGATGATCAGGGAGAATCCCTTGCAAAAGAGATTGAGGACTTTATTAAAAGTCTCAATAGTGTACTAAACCCTAAAGCTTCGTTTCATACGAATTATGTGCGTAAAGGAACAATATTCGAAGTGGGTGAAGCTGGAATTTTGCTGAACGAAGACTCTGTACAAGCGCTAATTGAAACCACATTAGAAATGCTTGGAAATCTATCAATTCGCCAAGCGAAGTCATATATGTATGTTGATGAAATTGTAGTAGACTACAATGACAGCAATCAGATGATGCGTATTAAGCGGGCACCGGAGCAAATTGCACTACAGCCAGAAAGCCATTTCGCCACTTACTTCTATGCAAAATAAGGATAAGAAATGAAAATTGTCATTGACTATGAGGCATCTTGGCGCAACTCGTTTTTAGATGGTGGTAACGATGAGCCATTGCCTAAAAAAGGGAGAAATTTTGTTGCTTCGATGACTGAACTAAGCAAATCCCAAAACTTTATATCTCGGCAAGTCACCAATAATACTGTGATGGGAGTGTTGCATAGGTTGATTGGTGATCAACGAAAACTCTATCAAGCTAAATCTGAAAGTGATGGAATAAAAAATTACTTCGCCGATATTGAAAGTAGTATAGCTTTTGAAGACAATCCTAAGGTAATAAGTCAGGAGATTGCCTACATTCGAAATATGAAAGGAAGTACAGATCAAAATGCATTTACTGGAATGATTCGAGTTAATGACCCAATTTTTCAGTCTGATTATTCTCCTTTATTTTGGGGGGTGTTAGGACTAGAGCCCACTGAATTGTTTGATTTTATTCTTGAGAATCGTTACGCACCTGTGGGGGTTGCGCTTGATCCCTTAGGAATTATGAGCATGCTTGAAAAGATCAAAAAACTAAAGCCAGTTGATAGTCAAAGTAAAGCAAAAGAGGCTGCAGAGTACTTGCAAACTCAATTTGAAAAGTACAAACCATTGAATTCCAAAGGACAAATTATTTTACTCAGCATGTATTGCTCTGCTTTGTATCTTCAATTAGAACGCCTTGGAAAAATATATGACATGCAGACAGCAAAATCGAAAATGGGAGGAATAAGCGGTATTTCAAACAACGGTTTTACCCCGAAAGACTTTATGGACAAATATACTACTGGTTCAAAAAAGTTGATATATGGCAATCCCTATGTGAGAGAAGAATTCGTCAAAGGGGAAGGTAAGGTAAAGCATTTACTTTCAAAAGCTTCTGGTCAATTAGTCATTCACTTAAATATTTCGTCTGAAAGAGCTGTCGAGTTGAAAACAATGATCGACAATGCAGGAGTTTCAGCTTTTTATTTAGGTAAAAAAGGTCTTGCTTATGTTTCTCATATTGATATACGTTAAGGAGATAATATGAATTATTATTTAAATATTGTTATCAAGCCTGATGCGGAAATGCGTCTAAATTTTTTATTAAATAATATCTATACCAAGCTTCATAAAGCGCTTTGTGATCTGAATTTAACTAACATTGGAGTTAGTTTTCCCAAGTATAGCATAACGCTAGGCAATGTATTACGTATTCATAGTGATCGAACAACTTTGCAAAAATTACAAAATTCAAATTGGATAGATGGAATGCATGGTTATTGTAAGATAAGTGAAATACAGTTAGTACCAGCAGGCGCTAAATTTCGCACCATCTCAAGAGTACAAACTACCATGAGTAATGCAAAGCTAAAGCGTTTGCAAAAGCGTGGCTCAATCTCAGTAGATGAGGTTAAACAGTACAAAGCAAAAATGTATAATCAAGGTTTAGATAACCCTTATCTTGAGCTGGTGAGCGCATCAAATGGGCATAAACATCGTCGTTATATTGCATTTGGTGAGTTACAAGATCATCCTACTTCAGGTCAGTTTGACTTTTTTGGTTTAAGTAAGGAGGCAACGATTCCATGGTTTGATTAATTTGTCATTAGCATGGGGTTTTACCCAAAATTTTTATCGTTCTTTAACAATCTAATAAAATCAAGGCTTTTGGTGGTGGATGAAAAATATTGGTAAAAACAAAGTAATCGCATTATAATCCATGTGCTGTAAGCGTCTTACGCATTAAAATTGCTGTTCACTGCCGCATAGGCAGCTTAGAAAATCAATACTTTCGCCATGATGTTTTATACTAAGTTCACTGCCGCATAGGCAGCTTAGAAAGTAAGAAGTCAGGAAAAGAAGCAGGGCATGTTGTTCACTGCCGCATAGGCAGCTTAGAAAGTAATAAGTTTGACAGTACAGAGCAGGAGTACTCGTTCACTGCCGCATAGGCAGCTTAGAAATTGCTCCAGTCTTATTATCGATACACTGCTTGGTTCACTGCCGCATAGGCAGCTTAGAAAATCGTAGTGCATCCGTACCTTGCGCTGTTTAAGTTCACTGCCGCATAGGCAGCTTAGAAAGAAGAGTTGTGTGAGCAGTACGAATTCTATGAGTTCACTGCCGCATAGGCAGCTTAGAAATATCTGATACTATATCACTAGGTAGCATTCTAGTTCACTGCCGCATAGGCAGCTTAGAAATAAACCACTATTTGGTATTATTGGCATATTATGTTCACTGCCGCATAGGCAGCTTAGAAAATCATTTAATTTGCTGCATCTATCATAGTTTGGTTCACTGCCGCATAGGCAGCTTAGAAATAGTAAATACAAGGATTAGACTGGTGATGAGCGTTCACTGCCGCATAGGCAGCTTAGAAAATTAAGGATAGAGTACATGGATGATTAAGATGGTTCACTGCCGCATAGGCAGCTTAGAAATTATAAATATAAAATTGATGAGGATGGCTTGAGTTCACTGCCGCATAGGCAGCTTAGAAAATTCATCAAAATCAATCGTTCAATATCACAATGTTCACTGCCGCATAGGCAGCTTAGAAACTTGCATTTAACTCATGATGCTGATGTTAATTGTTCACTGCCGCATAGGCAGCTTAGAAAAGTTCAAGTACCAAGCACCTCAATACATTGAAGTTCACTGCCGCATAGGCAGCTTAGAAATTGAAGCTGCTAAAGCTCAGGGCAAACCTTACGTTCACTGCCGCATAGGCAGCTTAGAAAACTTAGTACCGTCATATTCTAATATTTCGTTTGTTCACTGCCGCATAGGCAGCTTAGAAATAGTGATATAGTATCAGATAGACCGTTTAGTAGTTCACTGCCGCATAGGCAGCTTAGAAATATCTGCATTGATATTGATGTTCAATCCGCCAGTTCACTGCCGCATAGGCAGCTTAGAAATGAGCGTCGCTTTTTTATTAGCAGTTTAGATAGTTCACTGCCGCATAGGCAGCTTAGAAATAAATACTTTTCTTGCCATTTGCCACCGCCTTGTTCACTGCCGCATAGGCAGCTTAGAAACAGATGGTAGCTGATATGGTAGGTATAGGTAGAGTTCACTGCCGCATAGGCAGCTTAGAAACCTAAATAAGTAGATGATCCGTTAAAGTTTATGTTCACTGCCGCATAGGCAGCTTAGAAAGTCCGTATACATGCAAACTTACGTATGTCATTGTTCACTGCCGCATAGGCAGCTTAGAAAATTAAATTTGAATAGTATGGTTCTTTATTTAAGTTCACTGCCGCATAGGCAGCTTAGAAAACTACCACCATTACCACCCGCACAAGCAGTAGGTTCACTGCCGCATAGGCAGCTTAGAAATATGGCATCTATAATATCTTGATCTGCACCACGTTCACTGCCGCATAGGCAGCTTAGAAATTTAATTCCTTTAATTCCATCTGCCGCATCACGTTCACTGCCGCATAGGCAGCTTAGAAAAAAACAACAACGCCCCACACTAACGCACCAATGTTCACTGCCGCATAGGCAGCTTAGAAAGTCTTATTATCGATACATTGCTTAATAATCTTGTTCACTGCCGCATAGGCAGCTTAGAAAAAACAACAACGCCCCACAATAATGCACCAATAGTTCACTGCCGCATAGGCAGCTTAGAAAGTCATTTAATTTGTAGCCAAGCTGTCTTAATAGTTCACTGCCGCATAGGCAGCTTAGAAAAAACAACAACGCCCCACACTATTGCACCAATAGTTCACTGCCGCATAGGCAGCTTAGAAATTTAATTCCTTTAATTCCATCTGCCGCATCACGTTCACTGCCGCATAGG
>NZ_JBQAJM010000043.1:0-12156 GCF_052030685.1 Cysteiniphilum sp. 19S12-1 | reverse complement strand
TGCCAATCACAATGCCATAAGTCGATTAAAAATAGCCAGACACAATAAAAAATTAATCTGAAACTCTAAACTTCAGTTCAAGTATGGCATTTGCTGAAAATGACTATGCCTTTGGCTATGATGGTGCTTATAACTCAGGCGTTGTGGCATCAGTTTATGCCGAGGGCAAGGCGGTTGAATATGATATTTATGATAATGATCTTAAGATTGGTCAAGGGCAAGGTACCGGTAATTTGTTTTTAATGCCAAGTTATAAAAATCATAATTTAACGATTGTGCCTAAATCTTCAGAGAGTTATCAATATGATCAATTGGCGAAAAAACTGGTCTTATACCCTGGTAATATTCAAAAGGTTGAATGGCATCTAGCACGTGTTGTGCCGTTTATGTCGCATATTGTCATTGATCATGATGGTGAGCTTCAGCCGTTAGCTCATGCAATTTTAAAGCAGAATGATGAAATCGTTGGCGTGACGAGTGATGATGGCTTTATTCAAGCAGATATTTTATCAACAAGCACTGAACTTGCTTTTGAAAAAGGCGATCAAACGTGTCATATCCAATTGCCGACGATGGGCAAGGACGATCTATATATTTGGCAATCACAGACCGTGTGTAAATAAGTCTTTGAGGTGGGTATATGCCGCTCACAAATGGGAAGTGTCAGGCTAGTTGTTGCCTAATTTTTTTGATCGAGATGATATTGCGTTATTGGCTGGGATTGACACCATAAAATGGTTTACGATGGGGGTAGTGATTATGGGATTTTTAATAAAAATCTTAGCAAAATAGCCTACTCATACCCAAGCAATCGTGTTACTTTTGTTGATTACCTATTACTTAAGCAAAGAACCTTTATTTATGTCCAATTACGAGCAGTTACAGTCATTATTAAAAACGCGCATCTTACTTCTTGATGGTGCGATGGGTACGATGATTCAAGCCTATGATTTAACTGAAGTTGACTATAGAGGGCTAATGTTTAAGGAAGTCGCTACCGAGCAAAAAGGTAATAATGATTTATTGAACTTAACACAGCCTGAGATTATTCAAACAATTCATGAAAAGTACTTGGCAGCCGGCGCTGATATTATTGAAACCAATACATTTAACAGTACGTCTATTTCTATGGCGGATTACGCATTGGAAGATCACGTCTATGAGATTGCCAAAGCCGGTGCCAAGCTTGCTAAAAAAGCGACACTAAAATACACAACCGAAGATAAACCACGTTTTGTTGCGGGAGTCTTGGGACCGACAAATCGCACACTATCGATCTCACCAGATGTCAGTGATCCGGGCTTTAGAAATATAACCTTTATGCAATTAGTGGCAGCGTATCAGGAGAATTTGCGTGGGGTAATCGATGGCGGCGCTGATATTATTTTAGTTGAGACGATCTTTGATACCTTAAATGCTAAGGCGGCGATTTATGCGATTGAAGATTATTTTGAAAAACATCATCTTTCAATGCCAGTCATGTTATCAGGGACGATTACTGATCAAAGTGGACGAACCTTATCTGGGCAAACGGTTGATGCTTTTTACTATAGTCTCAACCATGCTAAGGCTTTATCAGTTGGGCTTAATTGTGCATTAGGTGCGGATGACTTATATCCGCATATTGAGACCTTGGCGAAGACTGCCGAGGGTTTTGTCAGTATGCATCCGAATGCTGGATTGCCAAATGCCTTTGGCGGCTATGATGAAACGCCTGAGATTATGGCAGAAAAATTAAGACCCTTTGTCGAGCATGGGTTGGTTAATATTCTCGGTGGCTGCTGTGGTACAACTCCTGAGCATATTGCAGAAATGGCAAAGCTTGTTGCAAATGTAGCGCCAAGAGCGATTAAACAAAAAGTCAAAACGCTATGTTTGTCAGGTTTAGAAAGTTTAGTAGTAACCGCTCAAAGTAACTTTATTAATATCGGTGAGCGTACCAATGTTTCAGGGTCATTAAAGTTTGCTAAACTCATTCGTGATCAGGACTTTGAGTCAGCCCTTCAGGTGGCGCAAGAACAAGTAGAAAATGGTGCGCAAATCGTTGATGTCAATATGGATGATGGGATGTTGGATGCCAGAGCTTGTATGGAACGTTTTTTAAAGTTAATTGCGACTGAGCCTGATATTTCCAAAGTGCCGATGATGATTGACTCATCTAAATGGGAGGTGATTGAAACGGGTTTGCAACAGATTCAAGGCAAGGGCGTGATTAACTCCATTAGTCTTAAAGAGGGTGAAGGCGAATTTATCAAACATGCAAAGCTCGCTATGCGCTATGGTGCAGCAGTTGTCGTGATGGCATTTGATGAACAAGGGCAAGCGGATACTTTGCAAAAGAGAGTAGAT
Source organism: Cysteiniphilum sp. 19S12-1 (assembly GCF_052030685.1). Taxonomy (NCBI): domain Bacteria; kingdom Pseudomonadati; phylum Pseudomonadota; class Gammaproteobacteria; order Thiotrichales; family Fastidiosibacteraceae; genus Cysteiniphilum; species Cysteiniphilum sp. 19S12-1. The sequence continues at coordinate 9,807 of NZ_JBQAJM010000043.1, read as the reverse complement.
ATTTGCCAACGCGCCTATGATCTTTTGACGCAAAAGATCGGATTTCCGCCCGAGGATATTATTTTTGATCCGAATATCTTTGCGGTTGCCACAGGTATTGAGGCGCATCACAGTTACGGCATTGATTTTATTGAAGCAACCAGAGAAATTAAAAAGCGCTGTCCTCATGCGCGCATCTCAGGTGGGGTGAGTAATGTCTCGTTTTCTTTTCGTGGTAATAATTTGGTGCGGGAAGCGATTCATTCGATCTTTTTGTATCATGCGATTCAAGCCGGTATGGATATGGGAATTGTTAATGCAGGACAAATTACGATTTATGAAGATATTGAGCCTAAGCTTAAACAATTGATTGAAGAAGTGATTTTAAACACACGTAAGGAATCAGCTGATGAGCTTGTTGAATATGCGCAAACCTTATCGGGCACAAAAACCGATAAGAAGGGTGACCTTTCTTGGCGCAAACAACCGGTAACTGAGCGTTTAAGCTATGCCTTAGTAAAGGGCATTAATCAATATATTATTGAAGATACTGAAGCAGCGAGAGTTGAACTTGGCAATCCCTTAAGCGTGATTGAAGGTCCTTTGATGCAAGGTATGGATACCGTTGGTGATTTGTTTGGTTCGGGTAAAATGTTTTTACCGCAAGTCGTTAAATCAGCACGTGTTATGAAGCAGGCAGTTGCTTATCTTGAGCCATTTTTACAACAAGAAAAGTCTCAAGCACAAAAAGCCAAAGGCAAGATTGTGCTTGCCACGGTTAAGGGCGATGTACATGATATCGGTAAGAACATTGTGGGGGTGGTGCTTCAGTGTAATAACTATGAAGTCATTGACTTAGGTGTGATGACACCCTATCAAAAAATCCTTGAAACTGCCAAAAAAGAAAATGCTGATATGATCGGTTTAAGTGGGCTTATTACCCCTTCACTCGATGAGATGATTACGGTCGCTAGTGAAATGAAAGCGCAAAATATTCACTTGCCTTTGTTGATTGGTGGCGCAACTACGTCAAAAATTCATACGGCGATGAAAATATTACCAGCACATGATTTCCCCACGGTTCATGTGCTAGATGCATCACGTGCGGTGTCAACTATGTCAAACCTTTTGGGTGATAATAAAGAAGCGTATTATCACAAAATTAAAACGGAATATCAGCACTTGGTAGAACATTATCAACAGAGCAAACAAGCACGTGAAATCTATGCTTATGAGAAATGTAATAGCCAAAACTTAAAATTGGAGTTTAATCAACAGACTATTTGCAAACCTAAACAGTTGGGGCGATTTGTATTAATGGATTATCCTTTGCAAAAGCTTGTTGAGCGGATTGACTGGAGTCCATTTTTCCATGCCTGGGAGCTAAAGGGTAGTTATCCTAAGATTTTGCATGACCCGCTTAAGGGACAAGAAGCACAGAAACTTTTTAATGATGCCAAGCAGATGTTAAAACAAATCATTGATCAAAAATGGCTTCAGGCCAATGCCGTATATGGTCTTTATCATGCCAATAGCGTTGGTAATGATATTGAAGTGTATGATACAAATGGTGCAACCGTAGCAAGATTTCCGACATTGCGTCAGCAAACGGGTAATCCAAATAAGGCATTTGTCGCACTAAGCGATTATATTGCGCCAAAAGATATTAATATCGATGACTATATTGGTGCATTTGCCGTGACTACGGGGATTGAGACGTCTGATCAACTTAAAACATTTGAAGAAAACCATGATCAGTATAATGCGATTATGTTTAAAGTATTAGCTGATCGCTTGGCTGAGAGCTTTGCGGAGCATTTACATGAGCGCATTCGCAAAGAGTTTTGGGGGTATGCTATAGATGAATCTTTTGACAATGAGGCACTGATCAAAGGCAAATATCGCGGCATTCGTCCAGCATTTGGCTATCCGGCATGTCCTGATCATACGGAAAAAGAGACGCTATTTAAGCTATTAAACGCGCCTGAAATGGGGGTGCGCTTGACTGAGTCAATGGCAGTAACACCTGCCGCAAGTGTTAGTGGGCTTTATTTTGCCCATCCTGAGAGTAAGTATTTCGGTGTGGGTAAAATTGCTGAAGATCAGCTTCAAGATTACGCCAAGCGCAAAGGTATGAGTATCACTGAAGCTGAAAAATGGTTGCGTCCTAATCTATTTTGAGATGCTAAGGTTAAAGGCGCCTAATCCCCAAAACCCATCTTTACCAGTGACTGCTTGGTCATTATCTAATGCCATAAAGCCTTTGATGGTGCGAACAACGAGCCAAATTACCCACCAGATATATAAAAGATAACCGACGATAATAAAAGCTAAAACAATGGATAAAATCAAATAAATCAGACCATACCAAAAGGTTTTAATCTGAAAGTCAAAATGAGTCTTAAGGGCGGGTGTTACATCGTGTTCATTTCTTTTGACATACGCCATAATCAGTCCAATAAGTGCGGTAATGCCGGTAAATAGACCGACGATATAGAGGATATAGATGATTTTGGCATAGGTTTCGTTTTTCATAGATGTCCTTATTTTCTTTACTGTATGTAATCAATAAGAATTAAGTTGAGTTTTAATTATTCCCCTCACCCGTGCAGCGTAAGCTGCACGACCTCTCCCGCAGGGGAGAGGTGAGAAATAGCGTAACTTATTTCTTCATTTACTATATTGTTGATGACAGCTTGCCTTAAGCTTGCTAAATCTGCAAGTGTGGCAGTGTGATTAGATATAGCTACTCCATAGGTGCTTTCATGCTTAGTTTCTAAATATGCTTGAGTAATTTTGCATGATGTTATTGCAGTTAATAGCCACTCTATTGGTAAAATATCATCATGCAAAAGTGCTAAGTAGATAACGAAAATCATATAGAAAGCATCTGTGGGGTAGCTACAATTAATGATGGACATCAGCGGTGAAATCGCTGAAGATAGCAAGCATAATTAGCATGCCTTAATGTCCCATGAATTTACAGCAACTTGCGACACAAAGTGGATTATCGATTAAAGCCACTGAGAATATTGTTTCACTGTTAAGCGAAGGGGCAACTATTCCCTTTATTGCGCGTTATCGCAAAGAGATGACGGGTGGCGCTAGTGATACGGATCTTCGAAATTTTTATGAACATTATCAGTATTTACAGAAATTTGATACGCGCAAAGAGGAAATTATTCACACCTTAACCGAGCGTGGTGTTTATGACGAGTTATTAAAAAAAGCGCTTGATCAAGCGAATACATTAAATGATTTAGAGGATATTTATCAACCCTTTAAGCAAAAGCGTAACACTCGTGCGCAAGTAGCGATTGAGAAAGGACTGCAACCGTTAGCAGATATTCTCTTTAAAGCCTATGATAGTGAGGCTGCATTTTATGATCGTGCTAAGTCGTTTGTCAAAAATGGCGTACAAACCATTGATGAAGCAGTGCAAGGTGCGATGGATATTGTCGCTGAAATTTATGCAGATAATGCTAAAGAGCGTGCCTATGTGCGCGATCAGGTCTCGCGTTTTGGCACTTTGCAAGTTAAAACCACCAAAACATGCAATGCCCAAGGTAATTTTGCGCAGTTTGATCAATATCAATCTAATGTTAATAAAATACCTGCGCACCGCTTATTGGCAATTTTTCGAGGTGTTGCTGAGAAAGAGCTTAGTATTAAGATTGAGATAGATCATGAGCGCTATAAAGAAACGATTACGCGTTTTAAACTGCCAAGACATGCTGCAGGCGTGTCAGCATTGTTGATAGAGGCTTATTATGATGGCTACAAGCGATTGTTATATCCATCAATTGAGCGAGAGGTAATCAATACGCTAAAAGAGAAAGCGCAAAATTCAGCAATACAAGTTTTTGCCGATAACTTAAGTCACTTATTGATGGTTCCTCCAGTGAAAGCGCATGCCGTGTTAGGTGTCGATCCGGGGTTTAAAACCGGAGCTAAGTTAGCCGTTATTGATGAAAAGGGCATGTATTTGGCAGAAGCCGTTATATATCCAGCACCTCCGCATAACAAAACAATAGAAGCCAAAAAAATCGTTAATGACTTAGTTGAAAAATATCATATTGACACCGTGGCAATTGGTAATGGTACGGCGTCACGTGAGTTACAGGACTTCTTCGCTGACTATAATAAGAATATAGAGCATAAGCTTCGCTATACGGTAGTTTCTGAAGCAGGTGCTTCAGTTTATTCAGCCTCAGAAGTGGCCGAAGAGGAGTTTCCACATTTGGATGTTACGGTAAGAGGGGCGATTTCAATAGCGCAGCGCTTACAAAACCCAATGGCAGCATTGGTGAAAATTGATCCAAAAGCCTTAGGTGTTGGTCAATATCAGCATGATGTAGATCAAAAGAAATTAGTGCAAAAATTAACTGATGTCACTGAGGCGGTTGTGAATAATGTCGGTGTTAATGTCAATACAGCATCAGCGCAATTGTTATCATATGTCGCGGGCTTAAGTCCACGCTTAGCAAAAGAAGTCGTAGCATATCGCAATAAAGTGGGTGGTTTTAAAAATATAGCTGAGCTTAAGAAGGTCAAGGGCTTGGGCGATAAAGCATTTGAGCAGTGTTCAGGCTTTATGCGTATTCCTGAGGCGCATGATCTTTTAGATAATACCGGTGTGCATCCTGAGCATTATGCGATTGCTAGAGCGTTATTAACAAAATCAAGTGATGAACTAAAGCAGATCGATATTGTAAGTTTTGCCAAAATGTATAACATTGGCGAGCCAACGTTGAAAGATATTATCAAAGAGTTACAAAAACCTGGGTTTGACCCACGTGATGAATTGCCTGAAGTAAGCTTCAGTGCTGAAGCCTTAGATATAGACTCGCTTAAAGTTGGCATGGTGGTCTCAGGTGTTGTGCGTAACATCACCGACTTTGGAGTTTTTGTCGATATTGGCTTAAAAAATGACGGTATGATTCATATTTCCAAACTAAGTACTAAGCGCGTCACTCATCCGAATGAAGTGGTGAGTTTAAATGAGCAATTGCCACAGATTAAAGTCATTAGTATTGACCTTGATCGTCAACGAGTTGGATTGAGTCTTGTCGAGTAATGTGAAAAACATAAAAGAATAAATGATTTAGAAATTATGAGTAACAGTAGAATAACGCGCTTATTACACCTTGAAAATGATGACGCATATCATGCGGTGAGTATGCCGATTTATCAAGTAAGTACCTTTGATCAACACAATAGTAATGCATTTGAATATTCACGGGTGCAGAATCCAACGCGTTGTTATCTAGAAGCGCAGCTGACTATTTTAGATGAAGCGCATGCGGCATTTGCAGTCAGTAGTGGGTTATCAGCACTTAATATTGTCTTAAGCATGCTAAAAGCAGGTGACGAGCTTATTGTTGGCTGTGATTTTTATGCGGGGTTATCGTTTATCTTGGAAGAGATGTGTGAAGACCGTGGCATTGTGATTACACAGATTGACTTACAAGAGCCTGATCATTTAATACGAGCAATAAGCGCAAAAACCAAGATGGTGTTATGCGAGACAGTATCTAATCCTTTACAAAAAATAACGCCTGTTGCTGATTTGGCAAAGATCACGCAAGCGCGCAATATTTGCTTAGTGGTTGACAATTCATTGATGTCATCATACGGCTTTATGCCTCTTAAGTTTGGTGCTGATATTGCTTTGCAATCATCGACCAAGTATCTTGTTGGACATGCTGATGTCACATCAGGAGTGATTGCAACCAATGAGCGATTTAAGGAGAAAATTGCTAAGATTATTCGCCAAACAGGTTATGCGCTAGACCCATTTCAGGCGTGGTTATTATCCAGAAGTTTAAAAACCGTGCATCTACGTATGGCTGAAATAACCAAGAATGCGGCAGCTGTTTATGCGTTATTAAAGGCAAGTAAATGCTTTAAAAATATTTATTATGTTGGTGATTTGGTGCAAAAACATGCGCATTGGCTTAATGAAAATTGTGCGTCTTTAGGCGGGCTTTTAGCAGTTGAGTGTGTCGATCAAGTGCAGTTTGAACAGTTATATCAAAAGCTGAAAGATTATTTTCCAAAAACAGTCAGTTTTGGTGCGGTACACTGTTCTTTAAGTCATCCAGCAAGCATGTCGCATAAGGATGTTCAAAAACTGCAACAAATTCAATTACAAGTTTCACCATGGTTGTTAAGATTATCCATCGGTTGTGAGGTGTTAGCAGATACACTCACGGTATTTCAGGAGTTTATCGATGAATATAATCAGGCAACAAAAAAAGAAAAATCAGCAAACTCAAAACAGGCTTGAAAGAAAAGCCGCAATTAGTATTAAAGTCATATCATTACTTATTTTAGGCATTGGTCTATCTGGTTTGTTAAGTGCTTGTGCACCAGTTGTAATTGCAGGCGCTGGAGCTGCTGTTGTTGGTAGCAATGTTGCTGGTAGTAGCGTCGATGGCAAAACCAATGCTTCGGATAAATCGATTCAATTTAAGGCGATTTCATTATTAAATGACTACCCAGCGCTTAAAGGCAACTCTAATGTCGAACCGGTCGTTTTTAACCATATTATGTTGTTACTGGGGCAAGTGCCAAGTCAAATGCTTAAAACAGAGCTTGCCAATCGCATGGCGAAAATTCCAGGTGTTAAGGTTGTCTATAATCAGCTAACCATTGGTGATCCGGTTGATATAGGAGACTATTTGTCAGATAGTTGGATTACTTCTAAAGTCGTATCCTCTCTAGTTTCAAGTGGTGTCAACAGTTTGAAGTTTAAAGTGGTCACTGAGAAAGGTGTGGTTTATCTCTTAGGGGTTGTGACCCAATCAGAGGGTAAGCAAGCATCGAGTATTGCTGCAAATGTTTCGGGGGTTAAAAAAGTCATTGAAGTATATGATTATGTGTCTTATCCGGTAGAAGCACCAAAAGCAGATAAACAAGCTGTAGGAAAAGAAGAGTGAGCGATCTGATGCAAGAAACTACCAAGCTAAAGAGAAAAGAAGCTGAAGGAAAGAGCAAGGCTCACTATGACTATGGTGTATTTATTGGGCGTTTTCAGCCATTTCATGTAGGACACCTGCATAATATACGTTACGGGCTATTGCATGCAGAAAAAATTATTATTCTAATTGGCTCCGCTTTTAGAGCGCCAAGTATAAAAAACCCTTTCTCTTATCAAGAAAGACGCACAATGATTCTATCTGATTTGAAAGCTTCGGGTATTGACTTGAATCGTATTATTATCGAGCCAGTTAGCGATTGGTTCTATAACGAAGCAGGCTGGCGCAATGAAGTACATGAACAAGTGGCGCAATACGCAGATAAAGGTAGTCATATCGCGATTGTTGGACATCAAAAAGATGCCAGTAGTTATTATTTGAAATGCTTCCCAGTATGGCAGCATATTGATGTCACTAATTTTGATGACTTTAATGCAACAGATTTTCGCGAGAAGTTATTTAAAGATCATTTACTTGATACTGATTACCTTATTGACAATGAAGATAAGAAAGGTAGCTTCAAAACATTGCAAAAATATATGCAAACACCAAGCTATCAAGCAATGCGTGATGAATTTAACTATATTGCGAGTTATAAATCATCATGGCAGGATGCGCCATTTAAGCCTGTGTTTGTCACCACTGATGCGATGGTGCTGTGCAACAAGCATTTGTTGCTTATTCAAAGAAAGCAGGCGCCGGGCAAAAATCTATGGGCATTGCCTGGTGGTTTTCTAGATCAAGATGAGCGTATTATCGATGGCATCTTACGTGAATTGGAAGAGGAAACAACGTTAGTTATCTCGCCAGAAAAGCTGCTTCAAACACTGATAGCACAAGAGGTTTTCGATCATCCAGATCGCTCATTGCGTGGACGTGTTATTACGCATTTAGGGTTGATTATTCTGCCACAAAAAGAGTTGCCGCAGGTTACCGCTCAGGATGATGCCAAGGCGACAAAGTGGGTTAAGTTGGATGATGTGCTTGAGAAAATGTCCGCATTGCTTATGGACGATCACTATCAGATTATTAAGTTTATGACCCTGAAATATAAGCTTATGACCTGATTGGTGTGCGATATTGCTGGTTTTTAGATCAAAAATTTTGTTTTTTGGAATCTCTCACTAGACTTGAAACTGACTAAGATGTGTTTACAACCTAAAGGAGATTAGTTATGAAAAAGTTACTATCAATTATTGTTATTGGCATGTTTTTAAGTGGCAATATGGCTTTTGCAGCAGGTACAGATTTTCCTGCTAACTCAGTCATGGGCAGTAAAATGATAAACAAAGACTTTAAGTCAGCATCTGTGCAGAGACAAAACGCAACTGTCCATTTTCAAGAAATTGATTTATAGATTTTGTATTTATTCGATGTTTCTCCTGACAGACGCTTGGGCATGTAGTTACATAAAGGTTCTTCAGCTAAATAATCACCCTTCATAAAATGCGCCCGAGCTCTACAACCGCCGCAGATTTTAATGTACTCACAATGACCACATTTTCCTGTGTACTTTTTAAAATCACGTAAGTTCTTAAACATTTCAGAATTATGCCAAATATCTTGTAAAGATGATTCAAAGATATTGCCAGCACTTAATGGTAAATAACTGCATGGATGGACATTGCCAGTCACATCAATTGTTAGAATCGACTGACCAGCAATACAGCCCTTTGAGCCACCACTTGAGAATGAAAGTGCACGTGATTTTGTGCTCAATCCTGACGCTTTATTTTTTTCAAAACGCACACGGTAATAATGCGGTGCACAAGTTGGACGCACCAACATCTCTTCTTCCTCAGTTTCCATTGTATAGTGCCAATCTAAAGCTTCATCATATTTATTATCATGTAACAGCTCTTGCATAAGTTCACTACCACGACCGGTTGGAACAACCATAAACATATACCAAGCCTTTGCGTGTAATTGTTTCGCTAGTGCATAAGTTTCCTTGATTTCATGATGATTTTGTTGCGTGAAAGAAGAGTTAATAATAAAAGGGATATGATGTTTATTAAACAACTCAGCCGCCTTGAGTGTGGCATCAAAAGCGCCTTGTTGTTGTCTGAAATTATCATGTGTGATACTTGTGCTGCCATCAAGGCTTAAAGAGACTATTTGAATGCCGGATTTCTTGATCTCTTGGCAGGTGTGGTCATCGATTAAAGTGCCGTTGGTCGCTAGTGCCATGCGTAGTCCTCGCTTTGTCCCATAATACGCAAGATCAAAGATATCAGAACGTAATAGCGGCTCGCCACCTGAGAGTACTAAACAAGGTTTGGCAAATGAAGCAATTTGATCAATCACAGATAATCCTTGTTTTGTGCTAAAGTCCAATGCTTTATATTTACCTAAACAGGCACTAGAGCGACAATGTACGCAAGTTAAGTTACATTCTCGGGTGGTTTCCCAAGCGATCCACTTTGGTTCAAAGTTCATAAATTTGTTTAGAATAAGAAATTTTTTGTATGTTAAGGCTATCTAACTAAATATTCCTTGAGGTAAATCAATTTTTAGTGAATTTAAGAAATTATCAGAGTGACTGGTGTAGCCAAATAGGACAAAGAAAGCAAATTGATTGTATTGCAGGTAATAGCTGCCCTTGACAGAGTCTTTGGGCGCTCATTTGCTAAAACAATGAAACTATTGATTGTTTCTTAACGCATTCGCTATTGGCAAAATACAATCATTTAAAAGTGCAGGAAATTCGATGACAGGAGTATTGTAAAATGGTTTGTGAGCGGTATATCAATCGTTGGAGGATAATTTATTAATATCAAATGTCAACTAACTTTTCCGGTCACGACAACTAACTTTGCCGATTTTATCGAAAAAAATTATCTCTTCA
>NZ_JBQAJM010000042.1:0-12611 GCF_052030685.1 Cysteiniphilum sp. 19S12-1 | reverse complement strand
GTAAGAAAGCAGCCTGGGGAAATCAGACTTTAAGCACTATTTTGGCTCAAGGTTTTTAGATGGGACAGCCGTGATTGGCGATTTTTATTTTGGCTCTATTCGTGTTCCAGGGGGGGGGCTAAAACAAAAAATAAGTGAATTTATCAAATTTTTTAATAAGGTGATGGCAAAGCCGTTCAAGCGGACGTATAAAGATAAGCTCTTGGTTCTGTAATGATTGTTTATTTTAAGGAATGAACCACTAGTTGTCGTGCCCAGTAAAGCTAATTGCCAACCAATACTAATCAACTTGTCTGAAAGATGGGAATAGCATCGAATTTAAATAACATTCCGAATAATATTAAGCATTCATATTTATAATGATTTAAGAGCGCGCGAGCATGACTGAGAAAACTATAGAACAGTTAAATTCAGAGTTACAACAAGAAAATGATCGTTTAGTAAACGAAAATGCTATATTAAGAGATAATAATGATAATTTAACAAGAAATAATGTTGAATTAAAAGAAGTCGTCACAGAACTAAAGGATGAACATAAACAAGCCATCTCACAACAGAAAAAAGAGCTATCGCTTGAAAAGCAACAAGTTGATGAATTGACGGTAAAGCTTAAACAATTCGATGAAAACTATCGTAGATCAGTTCTAGAATATTTAGATGAGAATGGCAAACTCTTAGATAAGAATCGCGAACTTCAAGAGCAGTTAGCAGCTATTGAAAATCAATTTCAAATAAAATCCTTTAATAAAGAGGCTTTCTATACAAAACTATTTGAAGAAAAAGAACTCAACATAAACAATCTAGAGTACAAAGTTAAAACAAAGGATATTGAAAAAAATAAACAAACCACTTTAATTAAAGAGCTTCAGGATAAAATCACACTGTTAAACCAAAGCAATGAACAGTTATTAAAAGAAAATAAAGGCAAAACACATAAATCAAATAATTTGCCACACCGGTTGGATAGTCAGAAGAAACAATTAACAGATTTGCATAATGAGAATACTAAACTGAAGCAACTGCAAAATCAAATTAATCATATTGAAATGCCTTCTGCAGACATAGAGAATCTTTCAAAACTCAAGGATAAAATTGATATTCTGTCTGAGCAGTTAATAGAAGCTAATGAAAAAATCAAACGACTCACAAAAATCGAGCCAACCAAAAAGATCACTCTAGCAGATGCCTTAAAGTCAGATGATGATTCTGACAAGATTGAGGAGCTAAAAAAACAAGTTGAAGAGAAAAACAAGCAAATTAACTCACTAGAAGATAAACTAGAACAACTGAATCAACATAATTTAATCGAGAAAGAAAAATATAACGAGGAACTAGGCAGTCTTCGCACAGCTAATGATAAATTTAAGGAGCAACAGAATATTGATAAAGAAACCATTTCCAATCTTAAAAATGACATCCTAATAAAAAACCAAGAACTTAACGACGCAAACAAAAACCTTAATGCATTAACTAACCAAGTATCTAGTATTGAAAGTGATCTTAAGTCTAAGACAGAAAATATTAAAACCCTTACAAAGGAAAAAGAGCAGCTTAATAGTAAGCTTAATGAAAATATGCAAAGCCTTGATAGGTCAAACACAGAAATTGATAACATCAAGACCCGCATTCTAGAAAAAACTCAAGCAAATAATCAATTGCAAAAAGAACTCGAAAATACAAAAAATCAATTAAAATCTTCAGAAGAAAAAATAATTAACTTGCAGGTACAAGATAAAGAACTCAATGACAAGTTAGGGAAAAATAAATCTAACCTTAAAGGGTTAGAAGACAACATAACAACATTAAACACACAAAAACAAGCACTTGAACAAGACATCATTAAGGTAAAAGAAGAGTCTAATCACATTAAATTTCAGCTGACACAAAAAAACAATGAATTTACACAAAAACATCAACTGCAAAATAAGGTAATTGAAGAAAATAATAGCTTAATTGATTCACTGAATAAGACAGTTGATACGCTTACTCAAAACAATAAAGATGAGCAACAAAAATATAATAACAAAATAGAATCACTTAATAACAATATTAACGAGTTAAAAACAAAGCAAATCGATGATCAAAAGCTCATCTACAAGCTTAAAAAGAAGATTGAAGAGCAAACTCAAGATAGTGATAAATTGAAAGAAAAAGTTATTGATATAGTTAAAGAGGCAGCTAATACTCAAGAGCTGCTTAAGTCAACCAAAAACAAGCTTCAGAAGTTAACTAAAGAAAACCAAGAGCTAGAGGATAAGCTTAAAGAGGCTACTAGTAATTATGAGCAAAATCAACTGAAGCTTGAAAACTCTGGTAAGCAGTTTAAAGAAGAGCTTGAGCATGAAAAGCAAAAGCTTGCAAACCTAACTGACAAAAACGATAAACTTAACCAAAAGAACTTAAAGCTTATAAATGAACAGCAAAATAAAATTGAAACATTAGAGAATACGCTCCGACAAAACGAGGAAAGTAAAACTGATATTCAAAATAAGCTCAATGAAAAAGAACAACAGATTAACAACTTGAAAAGTCAGGCTGAAAAGATGGTACAAGAGCGCGAAGAACTGACAAAAGAGATCAGTAATCTAAAAACACAACTCAAAGAAAATACTAATACTTATAAGCAGCTTGAATCCAAGAATTTAGAGTTACATAATCAAATTGAAACACAGAAAAAGGCACTTGATGAAAAGAAAGATGATCTAAAAACAAAGGTTCAAGAGCTAGCAGAATTAAACAAAAAGCTTAAAAATTTTGAAGAAAAGGCTAAAACTCATGAAAAGGAAATAACCAGCTTAAATAAAGAAATTGAAGACAGAAATACTTCTATTACAAAAAATAATAATGAAATTAATTCATTGAATGAGAAAATTGCTAAACTCACTAAAAGTAATGAGCAGCTGAAACAAGAATACAACGAAAAAATAGTAGCGCTTAACAAAACCAACGATGAATTCACGACACAACAGAAGCTTGATAAAGAAACTATTTCCAATCTTAAAAATGACATTAATGAAGCAAAGAGAAAAGTTAATGAAATCTCTCAGATAGAAGCCAAGACCAGAGAGGAGCTGGAGATTGAGAAGCTAATTCTTAAGAATCTAACTGAGGAAAACAAGCAACTAAATAAGGATAAGCTTAAGTTTGAAGAAGCTGCAAATAGCAATAAAGATAATATTGAAAAATTACAGCAACAACTCAAAGAAACCACGAATGCTTATGAGCAAAAGAAACTGGAATTTGAAAACGTTAAAAAGGGATTTGAAGCAGAAAGACAAACATTACAGAATCAACTTGATGCGAACACCAAGGAAATTGATGAAAAAAAAGATGATCTACAAATAAAGGCTAAAAAGCTAGAAGAATTAAACATAAAGCTTAAAAATTTTGAAGAAAAGGCTAAAACTCATGAAGAGAAAATAGCGAGTTTAAATAAAGAAATTGAAGACAGAAATACTTCTATTACAAAAAATAATAATGAAATTAATTTATTGAATGAGAAAGTTGCTAAACTCACTAAAAGTAATGAGCAGCTGAGACAAGAATACAACGAAAAAATAGTAGCGCTTAACAAAACTAACGATGAGCTAGAGAAAAAACAGAGCGATAATCAAGAAATAATTTCCACGCTTAAAAATGACATCCTAATAAAAAACCAAGAACTTAACGACGCAAACAAAAACCTTAATGCATTAACTAACCAAGTATCTAGTATTGAAAGTGATCTTAAGTCTAAGACAGAAAATATTAAAACCCTTACAAAGGAAAAAGAGCAGCTTAATAGTAAGCTTAATGAAAATATGCAAAGCCTTGATAGGTCAAACACAGAAATTGATAACATCAAGACCCGCATTCTAGAAAAAACTCAAGCAAATAATCAATTGCAAAAAGAACTCGAAAATACAAAAAATCAATTAAAATCTTCAGAAGAAAAAATAATTAACTTGCAGGTACAAGATAAAGAACTCAATGACAAGTTAGAGAAAAATAAATCTAACCTTAAAGGGTTAGAAGACAACATAACAACATTAAACATACAAAAACAAGCACTTGAACAAGACATCATTAAGGTAAAAGAAGAGTCTAATCACATTAAATTTCAGCTGACACAAAAAGACAATGAATTTACACAAAAACATCAACTGCAAAATAAGGTTATTAACGAGTTAAAAACAAAGCAAGTCGATGATCAAAAGATCATCTCCAAGCTTAAAAAGAAGATTGAAGAGCAAACTCAAGATAGTGATAAATTGAAAGAAAAAGTTCTTGATATAGTTAAAGAGGCAGCTAATACGCAAGAGCTACTTAACTCAAATAAAAACAAGCTTCAGAAGTTAACTAAAGAAAACCAAGAGCTAGATAAGAAGCAAAGAGATAATAAAGAAGAAATTTCCAAGCTTAAAAATGATATTCTAACGAAAGACCAAGAACTTAATAAGGCAAACGAAAACTTTAATGTATTAACTAACAAGGTATCGAGCATTGAAAATGAGCTTAAGTCTAAGACAGAAAATATCCAAACCATTATCAAGGAAAAAGAGCAGCTTAATAACACGCTTAATGAAAATAGGAAAAACCTTGAAAATTCAAACACAGAAATTAATAAACTCAAAGAAACCATAAACACCAATGAGCAAACGCAACTCAATTTACAAAAGCAAATTGAACAAAATATTGAAGAATTCAAGAATACGCTCAAAGAAAAAGAACAACAGATTAACAAATTGAAAAGTCAGGCTGAAAAGACGATACAAGAGCGCGAAGAACTGACAAAAAAGATAAGTAATCTAGAAAAAGAAATTGAAGACAGAAATACTTCTATTACAAAAAATAATAATGAAATTAATTCATTAAAACTCAAAGTTACTGAACTCACTGAAAGTGATGAGCAGCTGAAACAAGAGTACAACGAAAAAATAGTAGCACTTAACAAAACTAACAATGAATTCAAGGAGCAGCAGCAACTTGATAAAGAAACTATTTCCAAGCTTGAAAAAGACATTGTAGAAAAAACTGATTTAATTGCGCAATTACAAAAAAAGCTCAATAATGGATTCACGCAACTACAAGTGGAGGAGAGTAGCAAGTTTGAAGTTATTAATAATAAGATCAGTGAAAATATCTCTAAAAAGAACGACAACCTTAACCCTAAAGATAAGAAAGATTTTGAAATCGATAATATTAGTGAACAGGCTGTAAAAACCAACAAACTGATTGTTGGCATAGAAAACTTCAGTCTACTTTCAAATTCAAAACCGGATACCAATCTAGATGAAAGTTTGAAAATACAACAATATTCTGTCGAAATACTATCTCCCACTATTACTCGAAATGCCATAGCGCAAGCTACTGATGGTATCGATAAAAGCACTCATCAACAAAATGGCAGCAAGAAATTTATTGATTGGAATAATATTCTTGAACTTATTAAAGCCATTGGTGCAACAACTACAGTTCAAGATAATAAAACCGCCTTAGAGAATTGCAAAAAAAACCAGCAGATCGATTTTACAAAAGAGAATAGTAAATTTACCTTATCTCAGAATAAAACAACAAATGCCATAACTTTGGAGAGTCAGCAAACCTCCTTCGATCATTTCATTGACACTTTATCAAAACTAATAGATGAGCAACGGAAACTAGAACCTAATAAAACAATACACATTACCTTCAAAAAAATTCCTAATCTGAGCGAGAAGGAATACGCAGAAGCCTTGCAAAAATTACCCCATCACAAGAATATTGAAATCAATTATCAAGGCGATGATAACAGTGCATTCACAAATGCATTAGCGCAAAACCAAGGTAAGTCTAATAATGTATTCAGCGCATTTCATAATGAGCGCAAACGTAATGAGGAAAAGCATGACACATCACCCTTTCAAGGGAAAAAGTAAACAGTCTCCGCACAGAAACTGTTCCCTCTCTTTCAACACGCCTCAATAATACCAGCAGCACCCATGCCTGTACCAATACACATGGTGACCATACCGTATTTTTTGCCGGTTCTTCTTAAACCATGCAATGCTTTAACCGTCAGCACCGTACCTGTGGCACCTAACGGATGTCCTAAAGCAATCGCACCACCACAAGGGTTGACTTTAGTCTCATCAAGCTTTAATTCATTGATTACAGCTAAGGATTGTGCGGCAAATGCTTCATTTAACTCAAACCAATCGATATCTTCTAATTGTAAATTGGTTTGCTCAAGCACTTTTGGAATCGCCTTAATCGGACCTATCCCCATAATGCGCGCAGGAACTCCAGCAACCGCAAATCCTAGGAACTTCCCAAGCGGTGTCAGATTATGTTTTTTCAAATAAGATTCACTGACTAACACCACAGCACCCGCACCATCGGAAACCTGCGAGCTATTACCAGCAGTCACTGAACCACCCGTTGCGAACACCGGTTTAAGCTTAGCTAGTGCTTCAATCGATGTATCTTTACGCGCACCTTCATCGATCTTAATCGTTTTTTCATTGTCAACAATCTCGGCTTTCGCCTCATCCGGTTGACGATGGTGTACCTTAACGGGGATGATCTCATCATTGAAATATCCATTTTCAATCGCATACGTTGCTTTTTGATGACTCTTTAATGAAAACTCATCCTGCATTTGGCGTGTGATATTCCAATCTTTAGCAACATTCTCAGCAGTAATCCCCATGCCATAGGCAATCGCGACATTCTCATCTTTGGTAAAAATCTCACTACTAAATGAAATATTATGACCACCAAATGGAATCATGCTCATCGACTCAATCCCACCGGCAACTGCCACGTCCATATTACCTTTAGCAATCTCATTAGCTGCAATCGCAATCGATTGCAGCCCTGAGCTGCAATAACGATTAATTGTAAAAGCAGGCACCGAATCAGGCAACCCTGCCAGAAGTGTTGAGATACGCGCGACATTCATACCCTGCTCACCTTCTGGCATGGCACAGCCTATGACGATATCACCGATATCTTCAGGATTAACACCTGATTCTTTTACCGTTTCTTTTAAGATATCCGCTAACAAATCATCGGGACGCTTCTTAGCAAAACCACCACGCTTACCCTTAGTAACAGCTGATCTTTTCGCTGCAACAATATATACCGCTTGTTCAGTCATTTTTTAAAAACTCCTTATTAATTTCTTAATGGTTTACCCGTTTCTAACATATGCTGCATTCTTGCTGCACTTTTCTCAGAAAGCGCTAATTCAACAAAGTTTTCAAGTTCACGCTTAAGTAGCCAATCTTCCGAAACATAAGTATCTTTCTCGATCTCACCACCACACATTGCATCAGCCAAATTTGCTGCGATCTTGTAGTCATGTGCTGAGATTTGATTGCCATCACGCATATTAACCAAAAGTCCTTTAACGGTGGCAATACCTGCCTCACCAAAGACTTTGATTTTTTGCTTCAATGGTGGCTGATAACCGCAATATGCTAAGAATCGTGCTTTTTCGATTGCAACACTTAGGATTTCTTTGTTATTCATCACCACCGTGTCACTCTCACGCAAAAAGCCCATCTCGATGGCTTCATAAGCGCTTGTTGCGACTTGCGCCATGGCTAAGTTCTTGTAGCGCTTCTCAAAGTCTTTCCATGGATCTTGGGCTGTCGAGGCGCGTTTTGCCATCTCTTTTGAACCGCCCCAACCAGGGATAATACCGACACCGGCTTCTACAAGACCGATGTAACTCTCGTGTGCCGCAACCACTGCATCACAATGCATCAATGTTTCACAACCACCACCAAAAGCAAAGCCTTTAACAGCTGCAACCACAGGAATTTTACTATATCGCAGTTCTTGGGTAATGACTTGATGCCCTTTTTGAATAACATCATAAACAGCTTCTTTGCCATGCATCATGAATTTAAATCCAAACTCCTCAAGGTTGGCACCTGCTGAGAAGATATCTTTCTCCTGCCAAATAACCATACCTTTAAGCTCACGCTCAGCGATCTTAATCGCCTCTGAGATGCCCGCTAATACGGCATCACCTATGGAACACATCTTGCTTTTGAAGCTTAAGGTGCCAATCTCATCGTCAAGACTCCATAAGCGCACGCCTTCATTTTCATATAGGGTCACACTTGGTGTAATACTGTGCTCTCCTAGCACATAGTCCTTATGTAACTGACGCTTGTATACTGGTAACTCTTGACGCACAACCAGTGCATTATCAGTGAAACTAAAAGACTTATTATCACCATAAACACCATCCTCAAGCGCATACACCCATTGTGGTAAAGCCTTGCTTGAAAGCGTTTTTCCGGCTTTGATATCTTCATCAATCCACGCAATAACCTGATGCCAACCGGCTTGCTGCCATGTTTCAAAAATCCCTTCTTTCCAACCAAAGCCCCAACGAATCGCTAAATCCATATCTTTTGGATAATTAGAAATATCACCGACTAAACAGGCAGCATAGTGAAAGCTATCTCTAAAGCAAGACCATAAAAATTGCGCTTGTGGATGATCCATGTTTTTTAATTTTTCCAACTTCACTGACCAGTCTTTTTCACCCAGGATTTCAGTGACTGCTTTATCAGGTTTCTGATCAGATAATCGGTATGTTTGGCTTTGCAAATCAAGCACTTTAAGCCCATCTTTCTCTTTGACATAAAGACCTTTTTTCGTCTTTTGCCCAAAGGCACCCCGTTCAATTAATGCATGGATCCAGTTGGGTAACTGATATACTTTCTCCCAACCATCTGTGAGCGAGTTTTTCATCGTATCGACCACATGGGCAAAAGTATCCAAGCCAACGACATCTGCCGTGCGATAGGTTGCACTCTTCGCGCGTCCTAGTTTCTTGCCTGTTAGACCATCAACAACCTCAAGTGGGATATTAAACTTCTCAGTGTAGTAGCAAGTTGCCAACATTGAGAAAACACCCAATCTATTAGCAATAAAGTTTGGCGTATCTTTGGCACGAATAATGCTTTTACCCAACTTTTGCACTAGGAAAGTTTCTAGTTGATCCAGTACTTCCGCCTTAGTGCCACCATGTGGAATCAACTCAACCAGCGGCATATAACGCGGTGGATTAAAGAAATGCACGCCACAGAAATGCGCATGTAAATGCGTTGGCAAACTTTCAGTGAGAGATTCAATACTTAAACCTGAAGTATTAGATGCAATAATCGCGTGTTTTGCCACGTGCGGTGCAATGTTGTGATACAAATCTTTTTTCCAATCCATACGCTCAGCAATTGCCTCAATAATCAAATCGCAGTCTTTGATCAATTCAAGATTATCTTCATAATTCGCCGCAGTAATATAATTAACCGCTTGCGCTGAACCAAAAGGTTTGGGATTAAGCTTAGTAAGTTTCTGTAACGCACCATCAATCAGTGCATTTGGCGCACCCTCTTTCGCTTTTAAATCAAAAAGTACGACAGGAATTCGCGCATTAGCAAAGTGTGCAGCAATTTGCGCCCCCATCACACCGGCACCCAGCACGGCAACTTTCTCAATCCCTACATGCGAACGCTTAGAAGGTTCAGGTTTAACCGCCGCTTGAGTATAAGCTTTAGATTTAGGTGCTTCATATTCAGTAAATTCATGTCCAAAAACCGCCAGATAACCACGCATCGCCTGATCTTTTGATTGCCCTTTAATAGAGTCCCACGCCATCCACTTGGCACGTTCAACCATTTTTAAAACCGATGGGCATTTACCTTCAACATCACCAACCGTTGCTTGCTTATAAAAGGCATATAACTTTAGCTTTTGATTGTTATCCGGCTTAAAATCAATGGTTGCATCACGCACAGCTTTCACCATCTCGTTAAACTTCTGCTCTAATTGGCTTATTTGCTCCAATTCACTCATTTACAAATTCTCCTTATTTTGACTTTTTATCTCTTACATGCTCTATACTGTTGCCTTTGATTTTTCACCTTTTTCAGACATCTTATGCATTGCTTCATAGGCTTCGCGCCACTCTGGATGCGCATTTTTAGGACCCAAGGCATACGGTGAGAACTCATCTGTTTGAATCACATCATTAACACGCTTCATCACATCTTTAAGTAAAGTTACCTCATCATCATTAATGATATTATGCTGGCGCGCCTTATCAATCGAATTTGTCCAACTGGCTTTTGGTATTGTGCCGGCTTTAATCGCTGCTTTGATTTTCTTTTGCACGGGTATTGCGGCAAGCACTGCTTGATACGCAATCTCAACGCGTCCTACCGGATCCTTGTCATCCTCTGGCACATAACACATTGATTTCATGCGCTGACGAGTCTTCTCATCTTTTAATAACGCTTGTGCTAGCTTATGATCCAAACGATCATCGGGCTTTTTAAATGGCTTACCATAAGGAAAAGCCATAAAACGCAATGTTCCTGCCAACGCCTTATTCGGGAAATTGGCAAAAATTTCACATAACGCATTTTGCGCTTCATATAGACAATGCTGTAAGCTCCAGCTAACAAAAACATCATCAGTGGCGACCTCGCCATTATCTTTATAATATTTCAATACCGCACACGCCATATATAAGTAACTCATCACATCACCTAAACGTGCCGATAAGCGCTCTTTGCGTTTGAGTGCACCACCTAAGCTCACCAGCGCGATATCATTCACACAGGCATATACCGTACTTAAACGGGTGATACGCTTATAGTATTTATTGAACTTAGATGAATAACCTTTTGCTGTCGCACCACAGGTGATGCCATACCAAAAAGTGCGTGCTGTATTTTTCATCATATAACTGATGTGTTTTTTCATAAGCTTTGAGAATTGCTCAAAGCCTTCTTTCTCATCTTTATTCATCAAGCTTTCAGATTCATCACGCACATAGGGGTGGCAACGCATCGCTCCCTGTCCAAAGATCATTAAATTACGCGTCATGATATTGGCACCCTCAACCGTAATGCCAACGGGTGTTGCTTGATAACCGCGCGCTAAATAATTGTTTGGTCCCATAATGACGGCACGCCCTGCGTGGATGTCCATTGCGTTATTAAGCACATCTCTTCCCATTTCAGTTAAATGGTATTTAGAAATAGCAGATGCTACCGAAGGTTTGATACCTGCATCAACGGCTGCTACGGTAAACTGTCTTGTGGCATTAGCAAGATAGGCAAGACCACCCATTTGTGCCAACTTCTCCTCCACACCTTCAAAGTAACCAATGGGTGATTTGAATTGCTCTCGAACCATACTGTATGCAGATGTTGCAACACTTGATAATAACGTATTAGCCGTACCACATGCTGGTAGTGATATCGCCCGTCCAATTGACAAGCATTCAACGAGCATACGCCAGCCTTCACCTGCCATTTTTTGTCCGCCAATAACCCAATCTATTGGGATAAATAAATCTTTGCCACGAATTGTGCCATTCATAAAAGCTTGTGATAATGGATAGGCACGATTACCAATTTCAAGCCCCGGATGATCATGCGGCAATAATGCGCAAGTAATCCCCTCTTTCCCCGTATCTCCTAGTAACTGATCTGGATCATGTAACTGAAATGCCAAGCCAACTAAAGTGGCAATAGGTGCCAAGGTAATATAACGTTTATTGATATTCTCTAAACGAATACCCAGAACTTCACGCCCATTATACTCACCCTTGCAAACAACACCTTTATCTGGCAAAGAAGTGGCATCTGAACCTGCTGTCGGACCTGTTAATGCAAAACAAGGAATATCAACACCGGTTGCTAATTTTGGTAAGAACATATCTTTTTGCTCATCCGTGCCATAGTGATGCAATAACTCACCAGGCCCTAACGAATTAGGCACCATCACCGTCACCGCAGCTGAAACACTTTTGGTTGCAATCTTCATCACAATTTCAGAATGCGCCGCAGCTGAGAATCCTTTACCACCATATTCTTTGCGGATCACGAGTCCAAAAAAACCTTTTTCACGAATAAAATTCCAGACAGCTACCGGTAGATCGCGATCAACGTGCGTCACCTGCCAGTCATCAATCATTGAGCAAAGCGTATTGGTTTCATTATCTAAAAACGCCTGTTCTTCATCATTTAATTGAAACTTCTGCAAACGATGCAATTCGTCAAAGTCTGGCAACCCTTGGAAAACTTGCTTTTCATACCAACAGTCTCCAGCATCTAAGGCAACTTGCTCAGTTACCGAGATAGGAGGCATAGATTTTTTACTTGATTTATAGATTTTCTTGATCATGCGCGTTTCCTTAATCTTAACTTACTTAATCCAGCATTCTAAAGCTCAACCCTAACTATATCTTTGCCGCAACAACCCTAAACGGTGACGCTTCTCTTAATGCAGCAAAGCCTTCCTTAAATCAGTTAGTCCTTTTAGAACACCCGCAAACCATTTGACAGTATTTTTGTCATTGAATTCTTCGCTCTTTTAAGTCATTTGATATTGTTAACAGCCCTTGCTATTCACTGCAACCCAACAACTCAAAACCATCGAGCATTTCCTTGACATTAAACAACGCTAAATGATTCACGAGTAGCATCTTTCCTTAGCAATATAACAGCGATTTTGTAAAAAATTAAGCGACACCAACCAAAATATCACGGCTGTCCCATCTAAAATATGTTGACTTTTGCTAAATTTATCTTTGAAGTTGTTAGCAAAGGAATCTACTG
>NZ_JBQAJM010000041.1:0-12694 GCF_052030685.1 Cysteiniphilum sp. 19S12-1 | reverse complement strand
GGCATAAAAAATTGTCTTAAGAATCCAGATTTAGAAATATTTGAGTAGTCAATATCCAGGTAACTTGCAATGAGTTGGTATAGAAATCAAGGATATGAGCAAGGTTATTTTCTTCTGATTGAAAAGATGATTTCAAATCATTCATATACTCATCAGCTCGTGTACATGCTTTGGTATGGTAAAGACTAACTAAAGCTTGAAGAATATTGATCAAATTGTCGTGCATTCGTTGGCAACGATGGAAAATATAGCAGAGAACATATAATTTAATAAGTGGTGTTTTCATGCGAAATAATTTTGAGCGTCCATAGTATTTAACAAGTGAGCCATAATATTTGATTGACTCTGTTGATATAGATAAACTTGGCAATAATTGATTTGCATATTGATACAGATTCTTTACTTCTGATAGTCGTTCAAGCTCACTTAGGATTTCTTTGTTAGACACATCTTTTGGCAGTGAAACACAACTCGTTAGATCAAATGCATCATTTTTACTTAAAAGATTATCAATTTCGAGAGCAATATTTTTTGGAATATTGAAGACAATATTCTCCAATCGTTTTTCTTCAGCTCTAGTTGCAAAGCTAATAATATACTGAAACTCTCGATAAGTTGGCATGCTAATATTCATTTGTTCTAAATTACTCAGCAGTTCGGTAAAAATAAATATAGGTTTTATGTGTATTTTTGAGAGATTGATTGCTTTATCAAGAAGCATTTGGCGATGATTAACACTATTATAGTGTGCTACATTTAAAGCATCACAAATACTCTTAATATGATTTGAAGAAGTTGTTTTACTTAAGCTATAATTGCCACTTTTAAGATGAAAGCGTTTAAGAATGAAGTTAACATCATCTCTCGGAACATCTATTTTTTTAACTGTGAAAAAGTGCCCTGTCGATTTAAAATAACCCGATATAAGGATATAGGATAATCTACTGTTATCTGTATTCAAACCTTGGTAGTACAACCTTTCTGTTTCTGTGAGATCAAAAAATAGAAGCCTTTCGTCATTTGATAACTTTGGAATATTAAAATAAGACTCCCTGCTGATATCGGGTAGAAAATCCAAATACTGTTTATCTACATTGCCTCTCAAATATGTATTCCTTAATTTTAATTATTATGTGATAGTAAAAGTCATTTTGTATGATTATAATGTCCATTATTAAGATAACAAAACATGATATTGATATACTTTTAAATACACTATCATATTGTATAATTATTTGACTATAACAACGTTAATAATAAACACCTGAAATTATGATCTTAAAATGAGCAAAACAATAGCCTATATCCGCACTTCAACTGATAAGCAAGATTTAAACAATCAAAAGCTAGAAATACTGGAGTTTGCTCGCAAAAAAAATCTAATCATTAATGATTTTATTCAATTAAGTGTCTCTAGTCGCAAAACAACGAAGGATAGGCGCATTGATGAAATGATGGATTCATTAAAAGATGCAGATACACTCATAGTGACTGAGTTAAGTCGTCTTGGTCGTAGCACAGCAGAAGTTATCGGTCTTATTAATGCTTTAATACATAAAAAAGTTCGTATCATTATTATTCGGCAAAATATGGATATCAAACAACACGATATGGCATCAAAAGTAATGATTACCATGTTTTCACTTTTTTCTGAGCTCGAACGTGACTTAATTAGTATGAGAACCAAAGAGGCATTAGCCAATAAAAAATCTCAAGGCATTAAGCTTGGTAAGCCAAAAGGAACGATACAGAAGAGTAAATTTGATAATGACCTTGATAAAATTAAAGAACTCTTAGACCTTGGTTTATCCGTACGTAAAATTTCTAAGCATCTGGGTCTATCAACGCACATAGGGCTTAATAACTACATCAATAAACGTCAATTACGTTATCAAAACTCTTAGTGGTTATATTTAAGCAAAATATTTTTGTTTGATAAATAGACGAATGGACCAAAGTCGTGCCAGAGCAACAGAACCCCATTTAGGTATATCAAAAGCTTTTGTCATCATTATGTATATCCTCCTAACGAGAGTTAGTTGTATCTTTAATTTTGACTGTTTGGTCTAACCCCTTCGCTCCACTCTCATTACAGGAGATTCAACACTACTACGAGTTAGTCCGCCCCAGTGCTGTGCATCGGTACTCTAATCCTTGTGGGGTCACCACTTGGAAATCTTCCTTAACATCACAACGACTGGTTCCCGCAGTTCCATAAGAAAGCCTAAATTAAGATCACGCCATCTCTACGCCAAACATCACCTACTCAGAACCTAGATACCCAGTAGATTTTATCCCAAGGAAATAGGAAGCCCTTGGTTTTGATGTTATATACTACGTGCCTTTCGACGCTTAAACGATGATTCGCTTTCGCTCGTCTTCTTAATTCACACCTCGCCAGATTTTTATCTGACTTTCCTTACGCACTCACGACCATTGCTCTTAACAATAGCCGCCAAAGGTGGTTTGACACCTGTTTCTAGTAACCGATGCCGGCGGGTCTTCCGCCATCTTTCTTATAGCTTAGCTACGGCATACTCCTATTTTTACACGTATCCGGGCTTAACCCGCATTACTCTTAATAAAAGTCGCATAAGTTTGTTTGAAACCTGCTTCTGGCAGCCGATTTCGGTAGACCTACTACCATCTCTATTGCAGCTTAGCTGCGGCACACTACGCTTTTCGGCTTATAACGCTGGAACCCCAATGCACAATTTAACACAGAGTTACATGCTGGTACAAAAAAAGTATTTAAATTGCTTACTCTGGAAGTATTATGTTGCTACAGACGTTGTACAAACATGAGTTATCGTGTAAGTTAAAGTATACTATGATAGTGCAAAAATATGGTGGTAGTTGTATAAAAAGCATTAGAGACTTTGATGTTATATCAGAAAAAATTATAAACTCTTTTTGCGGAAAACAACAGAAAATTGTTGTCGTTGTTTCGGCAATGTTTGGTGAAACAGACTCTTTAATGTCGCTAGCAGAGACTGTTGCTTCTGGATCTGAAATAGACAAGAGAGACCTAGATTATCTGATTAATATTGGGGAACAAAAATCATCTTCCCTTTTGGCTATTGCTATCAATTCAAAAACTGCCACTGTAAAAGCAAAAGCTTACGCTTGCTGGCAAATAGGCATTTTTTTAAACGAGGACAGGTTACCTTATATAAAAAATTGGGGTTTGCATATGCTAGAGCATGACGTGTCTAATGGAATTGTTCCTATTATTTGTGGTTTTCAAGCTTTAAACAATCAAAATAATGATATTTTCACCCTTGGGCGTAATGGTTCTGATACAACTGCGGTTATGCTAGCGATTGCCTTGAATAGTGATTTAGAGATTTACAAGGATATTGGGACTCTAAATAGCTGTGACCCTAAGATATTTCCTAATATTTCGTTTCCAATAGAAAAAATAGATTATGCAATGCTTAATAGAATGTCCGATAATGGTTGTGATTTTTTCCCAAAGAATTCTTTAACTCTTGCTAGTAAAAGCAACTTGAAATGTAAAATTAAATCGTTAACATCTGATGAGGTTACGCTCGTAAGTAATGATTATTTTTTTGTTAAGTCTACATTTCTTATAATTAAGAAATCAATTATATTTATCGAATGTAGCTTTGTTTTAGGAGATTTTAAAAACAGTATATTAAGATTTGGATATAGGTTTAAGCATATATCATCAAACGGAAAAAATTATTTTATTATTTATTGCGATGACTCACGTGAAAAATATCGAGCTTTAAAATTTTTAGAGACTTATACAAATAATTTTTTTTCATTAAAAAGTGATTATTTCATGATAAGCCTATTAACAGCAACTTCTACATTGGCAAGTATTAAAGATTTTTTTCTGAAAAATTATGATCAATATAAGCTAATACTCTTTGATTCAGATAGCGTTTACCTTTTATTTGACAAAAGTCAATATGAATCATTAATACACTTAATAAACAATACTGATTGTCAGATGTTATTTAGCAAAATTGAGGAAAAGGTTTTAATATGGTAAAGTATAGTAGTGACCAATATGAATCTAATGTTAGATCATACTGTAGAGATTATCATGTTTTGTTCAAAAAAGCTAGAAATGATATTTTAGAAGCTAATGACGGTAAAAAATATGTAGATTTTCTGTCAGGAGCTGGCACATTAAATTATGGTCATAATCACCCTCTCCTAAAAAATGTTTTAATTAATTATTTGAAAAAAGATGGCATTATTCATGGCTTAGACTTTATAACCAATGCAAAAGAAAACTTTATTGAAATTTTCCAAAATAAGATACTCGAGCCAAGGGACTTAAAGTATAAATTACAATTTACTGGACCTACAGGTGCTAATTCAGTCGAAGCAGCACTAAAACTAGCTAGAAAATTCACCAATAGGAGTAACATTGTTTGTTTTACAAATGCTTTTCATGGCATGAGTATGGGGGCATTATCAGTTACAGGTTCAATATCTAGAAGAGAAAGTATTTCTACACTAGCAAATGGAGTAATAAGGTTACCGTTTGAGAATTACAAGAACTTAAACATAGATACTATAACTCTTTTACAGAATATGTTAGATGACCCTAGTAGTGGTGTTGAGCTACCTGCAGCGATTATTATTGAAACAATACAAGGCGAAGGAGGTGTCAATATAGCATCTAAAGAATGGCTAGAAAACCTTTGCTGTCTTTGCCGCAATAAAGGCATACTTATTATCTTTGATGAAATACAGATTGGATGTGGTCGGACTTCAAAATTCTTCAGTTTCGAAGGTTATAATCTAGTGCCTGATATGATATGTGTTTCAAAATCCTTAAGTGGTTTTGGATTTCCAATGTCATTATTACTTATTAATCCTGATATAGATATATGGTCTCCAGGAGAGCATAATGGTACTTTCAGGGGGCATAATGCTGCATTTGTAACTTCAGCTGCTGCAATTAATCAATTTTGGAGTGATGACTTATTTCAACAAGAAATTCAAATGAAGTCGTCAATTATTGATACATTCTTAAAAAGGATTTCATTTTTAGAAATAATTGCTGGGATTAGAATAAAAGGAATGATTGCGGGAATTGAGCTATTAAGCCAATATTTAGCTGAAAAAATTAAGAGTTTGGCTTTTGATTCAAAATTGATTATTGAAACTTGTGGTCCTTCAGGCGAAGTGCTCAAGCTTTTACCTCCATTAACTATAACTTATGAAAATCTTAATTACGGATTAGACTTATTAGAAAAGCTTTTAACAGAAACAAATAATGAGTTTAAGAATAAATCTTTGTAATAATAGAAAAATTGAAGGAGATAAGTATGTTCATTAGAAAATTACAAGATATTATTCAGTCGAATAATGTAGTTAAAGATCCTAATGGCAGTTGGGAAAGTAGAAGACTAATTTTAGCGAAAGATAATATGGGATTTTCTCTTCATGATACGATAATTTATGCACATAAGTCGATGACTCTTCATTATAAGAATCATCTAGAGGCAGTATATTGTATTGAAGGTAAGGGAAGCGTTACAGAGTTAAACAGTGGAAAGGTTAATCAAATATCTAAAGGTGTACTATATGCACTAGATAAACACGATAAGCATATTTTAGCAGCATGTGATAATATGAGGATTATATGCATTTTTAATCCAGCATTACATGGTAATGAAGTTCATGACAATGAAGGCAGTTATCCACTAGCAGAGATTGAGCATTAACTATCATGAACAAGACTTGCCTTAAATATGTATTTTTAAATTTTTTAGACCATCCGAGAGGTAATTTAATACTAAAGAAATTAATTGATAACGGTTTCCCCCCTCAACTAGTCGTTAACGAAGACTCTAAGCTTGCAGAAAAAGGGAGAGAATTTATTGACTCTTTCATTGAGAGTAAAGTCTATATTAATGAATTGATTAGTGCTCATAATATTAATTCAGTTAATGTAAAAAATATTAACGATGAGCTATGTATTAGTAGTATTCAAAGTGCGGCACCAGAATATATTATATTAGGTGACACTAGGATTATTAAAGAGTCAATACTAAAAATGTCGCATAAAGGTATTATCAACTCTCACCCTGGATATCTACCTCTAGTTAGAGGTAATAATCCTTATATATGGGCTATTTTGAATGATATACCTCAAGGTTGTTCAGTTCATTTTGTAGATCAGGATATAGATACTGGATTTATTCTTAAGAGAAGAATACTTGAACTTAATCAGGATGACTCATTTAAAGATCTTATAAGAAAAATTAATGAAATGTGTGCACTCCTTGTACTAGAGGTAATGCTTGATATATCAGAGTCTAGAAATGTTAGTAGTGATAAGAGCCGATATGAGCAAAAAGGTCCTTCTAACTACTATACAAAAGCGAGTGACGTTCAAGTTAACAGGGCAATAAACAAATTTAATTCGACTAATGGTTATATATTTAAACAAATTTAATCTCATGGAGTATGAAATGCTAAGAAACGAAATTTTTGATCAAGGAAGACATTGGAAAGGTAAAATTGGGTTTTTAACTGTTGCAATGGATCAAACAGTCGAGTCAGATATGTTTTCAATGGCGCCCACGCATGTTGGTTTGCACTTCAATAGAATAAAAATGTCTAACGTAGTTGATGAAAAAACATTACAGAGTATGTCCCATGAAATTAAGAAGTCTTCGGAGAGCTTACTCCCAGACGGAAGCGTTGATTTGATTTGTTTTGCCTGCACTATGGGCAGTATCGTTATAGGTGATGAGAAAGTTAAAAAACTTATATCTTCGGTTCAACAAACTTCAACAAAAGTTATAACACTTGCAGAAAGTGTAATTGAAGCGCTTAAATTTTTGTCAGCAAAACAAGTGTATATAGTTACTCCTTACATTGATAAGTTAAATAATTTAGAGTTAGAGTATTTTACTAATCAGGGTTTTACTGTTGATAATATTGAAGGCTTTAATATTTTACTTGATTCGGATATAGCAAATGTATCTCCTGATTATATATCTCATTTTTGTGTAGAGAGAAAAAATGAAATACAAAAGTCAGATTGTTTATTTATTAGCTGTAGCTCTTTGAGGTCTATAGATGCTATACAAGAGATAGAAAATGAACTCTCGATTCCTGTTATTACAAGTAACCAAGCTTTACTTTGGAATGCTTTAAAGACTTTAAATATTGATACTAATGTAAGCAGTTATGGAAAAATTTTTACTAAATAACCTTAACAGTTCTTTATAAAACAAATTGAAGGAGATTTTATGAACTTAAAAAAAATCACTAGAGCCTCTCCTGTTGTATGGAGCAAGAATAACTTTTCACCACTTAATGCAGAGCAAATTTCGTTCTACAAAGAAAATGGTTTTATCAAGTTAAAAAATATTATAGATCAACAAAGTATCAATGAAATTTTAAATAGAGTGATGGAGTTATATAATACAAATGGTGAAAATGTTGTATCAGAATTACAAGAAGAAACAATTAGACAAATTTTCGAGATTCATAATGAGCCTACATTGAAAGATTTTTATCAACATGATTATGTGTTAAAAGCGGTCAAGCAAATATTAGATGACCAAGTTTATATTTATCAATCTAAAATTAATTATAAAAAGGCGTTTACAGGAAAATCTTTTAATTTTCATACTGATTATATTACATGGCACAATGTTGATGGCATGCCAGAACCAAGGGCTATAAATATAGATATCTGTGTTACAGAACAGTCATTTTATAATGGTGCTTTGATGGTAGTTCCTAAATCTCACTTATATTATGTTCCAGCAGAAAATGAACAACCAAAAGATCAGAAATTTAATTTTAAAGATAATTTGCAAACACAAGATTATGACACTCCTAAGACCGAGATATTTAAAAAGCTGATAGAAACGTATGGAATTGAGTATATTGCATTAAAACCAGGAGATATTTTACTTTTTGACCCAAATCTAATTCACGGTTCATCCAATAACATATCACCGTATGACAGAATAAAGCTCATGTTTAGTTATAATAGCGTTACCAATAAGCCTAAAAAGAGTGTGAGGCCTAATTATATGGCCAATCATAATATTGAAGAGGTATTTTAAATGCGAACTAACATAGAAAAACATATCTATCTTCCTTATGAGGTTAAAGAAAGGATTACTAAAAATGCACAGAAAGTCGATATCCATGCATTATTAAAGCCGATTGATCTAATTGATAGAATTAAAAACTTTGCAGATGAGATATCCCATAATTATATTAACTTTAATTTAGAGGAAACATTACCAGAAATTGTTATATTGCATAATTTCCCTATAGATTTTCCATTGCCAAATACGCCAATGGATCATAACATAGATTATAAGCAGCTGAAATTTTGTTTATATTCTCTCTTATTAACTGCTAAAATTTTTAAATTATTTCCTTTAACTTATCATGGCGAAAACGATGACTGCTTATATAGATCAGTAGCGCCTTTAGAATATGCTAAAGATGATAACCAAAGTGCGCATGGGGGTTCAAGATATTTTCCCGTTCATATGGACTTACCTGATAGACCTCTTTTAGGTGATGAAGTCAAGAGAATTGCCCCAGCACCAGATTATTCTATATTTTCATGCATTAGGAACCCAAACAATATTCCAACAGATATATACATATTAGATGATATATTAAAGACTTTAGATTCCAGTTTAGTTGATATTTTATGTTCTAAAAGATTTAAAATAACAACACCATCTTCTTTTGATGTTAGTTCTAGAAAAAAAGAACCCTGTGTTTATCCTTTAGTTAAAAAATATAACGAAAAATTTATTTGCCGATATGATGAGCTGAACTGTTTTGCTGTTGATAGTGAAGCTGAACATGCACTTAATTTATTTAAGTCTAAAATAGATCAAGCAAACCCAATTAGAATATCAATTAATCCAGGGGAAATTATGCTCTTCTCTAACCAAAAAACAGTTCATTCTAGAGCGTCTTTTAGTCCAAATTATGATGGTACAGATCGATGGTTAATTAGACTATATGGAATAGTTAATTCGAGTCAAAAGTTACTCAAAAATTGCCTTTATAGAAATAAAAAGCATGTTGTTGTATAAATATGTTTTTTAAAAAAATTATTCCTCAGATTTTTCTTTTTGTTGCTGTTCTTTTTGGTTCTATACAATTCATGTATCAGTTTAGTACTGGCTTAATTACCTATGAATTGCAGATTTACTTTGGAATAAATACTGCTTCTCTTGGGGTGTTATCCTCTATGTTTTTTATCGGTTTAATTCTTGCACAAATTCCCATTGGTATTCTATTAGATAAGTTTTCTGCAAAAAAAATATTAATTTACTCTCAGCTCTTACTAGTTTTTTTAACATTGTGCTTTATCTTAAATTCCTCTTTCTTAGTAGCCCTTGGATTAAGGTTTTTTATGGGTATATTCTGTGCTGTACCATTTAACGCTACTTTATACAGTTTGAATATTAAATATAAATTTAGTAACTCTTATCTAAAGGCATTTTCTTTTTTTGAAGCAACTACGTTATTAATTACTTCATTCTCAGTAAAATTTTGTTCAAATATTGTTTCTTCGAATGGATGGAAAACTCTGTTTATAATCATGGCTTTTTTAGTGATTATAACGATGACTATATCTATATTTTTTTGGCCAACAGACACTATGAAGAAAAATAGTGCCAAATTTTCAATTAGGAATTATAAAAAGATAGTTTTAGATAGTAGGATTTGGGTTCTTGGTTTTTTTTCAGGTTCTATGTTTAATATAGTAACTGTCTTTTGTAATTTATGGGGGATTGAGTTCCTAATTAAATCAAAAGGTTATAATTATACTTCTTCAGCTGATATTTTATCAATTATATATTTAGGTCTAGTATTTGGTTGCGTATTACTTGGTCATATTCAATTTTTATCTAGAAGTAACAAGACAATACTATATGGCTCATTATTGCAATTTATATTAATTAGTTTGGCATTTTTTAATCATTTATCATTTATAGTTAATTTAGGAGTGTATTTTATTATTGGTAGCATTAGCAGTATATACATATTAGGTTTCTCTCGTGTAAATGCATATGTTAACTCTACAAATAAAGGTTTAGCTATATCTTTAACAAATATATTAAATATGTATGGCTCTGTTTTAATGCAACCATTCATTGGATTTATTGGTGTCCAGCTAGCTAGTCAAAGTTGCTATTCAACATCAAACTCATATATTGGTATTTATTTACTTCCAATTATGATTTTGATTTCATTCATATGGATGTTTTTAAAAGGTAACCATGTGTTGAGAGAATAAAAAAGATACCGTCTTGAATGTCAATAATCCATTTATCAAAATCGTTCAATAATTTCAGGAATCTCATCTTCTAAAAATGATCACTTTTAAAGTGACCTTCCATTAAGGCGGTCTCGTGTGATAGGGTGAAATGTGTAAATATTTTATGGAAGATTGGCTGAAAAGCCTTAGATATATGGAGTCTAGCACTATAGATCTAATTTGTCACGAATTGATTGTTTTTACTCGTTATTTTCTGGAAAAACGATCGTTAAAGCTTGCAAATCATTGTTAAACAAAATCGTTATGAATCGTAGTAAAATTTGTAAGAAATTGCTATTTACTTTATCAAAGTTAATATAAGCTAAAAATATTAAGGTTTAGTTTGCAGATAAAATGAAATACGGATATGCGCGTGTCAGCACCAAAGAGGGGTTAATTCCATATAGCACTGGTTTGTACTATCAAAGTGAGGTTAACCATTATTTTATATGGGATTCAGCCACCTCTATTTCAATAGGATTTTGCAAGCATACTTTTAACAAAACCTTTAATATCAGGCTTTTGAAGATTTTTGGAAAAAACATATTTTAAAAAACATCAATCACGCCTTATAAAATATAGCTTTAACTATTGTTGGCAAAAAAGATAAGATTAGCAACTCATACTAACATAGATAAAATCAATGAGTTTACTTGCTGATTTAAGCACCAATATGCACCTAATTTTAGACAACCAAGAAAACGAACGTTTAATTTGTTGGTGTAAGCTGAAATTTTTATTTTTTTCTTAAGTTGCCACATCTCTTGCTAATAAAGGCTTAATCAAATATTAGATAAGTCTTGATTAGTGAAAAATAATACCATGAACCCCTTTTAAAATATGGTTTTTAACGCATATCTGGGAAAAACCAGTGCTATATGGAATTAACCCCTTTTAAGAAACTTCGGGTCGTGCCTCCCCTGCGTCACTGTCCAAACAGTGACGCAGGGGAGGCTCAAAAGCCAGTCATTATTTAGACCTTTCCGAGTGTCAAGACTCAATAAATGACCAAGAGCAAAGCTCTTATAAAACGCGATAATTCTTAAGGAATTAATCGCTGTTTGCCTAATTGGCAAACGTGAGCTCAATGCTCACAAGGTATCTACTAAGCATGATATTTGACTAATCAAATTTACAAATTTTGCTTTCATTCGAGTGATATGCCATGTCACATAACTATGTTTTGAATGATTAAATATTACTTACAATTGATTTTTAATACACTGTGATACACTTTATAGATTGAATATCAACTCAAATTGATGCTTCCTAGTGGTAAGGAAAAACTTTGAGTTAGTCGAATGGTTTCGCGTATAGATTATAGCCAGAAAAAACAGATACTGGCGATTTCATTAGGGAATGGCTTCGAGGCCTATGATTTTGTGCTGTATGGAATGCTTTCCCAAACTTTTAGTGTTGTTTTTTTCCCAGATAATATGGATGCGGATATCCGGGTAATTCTGTCGTTTATTCTTTTTTTATCAGCATATATTGCCAGACCGTTTGGAGCTTTGCTCTGGGGAGTTATAGGTGATAAGTTTGGTAGAAAAGTGGTACTGACTTATACCATTAGCTTAATGTCTGTATCAGCGATAGGGATGATTTTAATACCAGGATACGCAGTGATTGGTGCAGCAGCGCCTGTCATTGTAATCATTTTAAGGATTATTCAAGGGATTGCTTTTTCCGGAGAATTTCCTACCGTAATGGTTTCATTATATGAGTCAGCGCCAAATAACAGGAGAGGTTTTTTTTGCAGCTTTACCGAAATTACAGGGACATTTGGTCATTTTATTGGAATTATTCTGTGCGTATTTTTAATTTTTTATATGGATAAAAATATGTTTATGACATATGGCTGGAAAATTCCATTTGGTTTTTCGTTGATTTTTATTTTTGTTGTTTATTACATAAGAACTCATTTCATTGAAACATTGAATCTTTCATCTGAAAATAAGGTGAGAATTCCAATTATAAGCAACTTCAGGGATAATATCTGGTCATCACTTAAGATAACGTTGTTTGTATCTACCAATTCATTTTTGCTTTTTTCATTCCTTTTTTATACCAACAGATTGATATCAAATTATCATGCGCAGCCAGTTGATGATTATATTTTTTCTTGGATAGTGCAGCTTTGTTGTGTTGGGTTACTCGTCACATTTCTTGTGATCATTGGTTCAATCGTTGATCGCATAGGCATTATGAAGGTTTCATTTATTGGGCATATCTTGATACTGATATTCTATTATCCAATTTTCTACTATTTAATTGGACCAGTGTTAAGGTAGCTGCCTTTACGGACCACCCTCAACTCATTGCAAGTTACCTGGATATTGACTACTCAAATATTTCTAAATCTGGATTCTTAAGACAATTTTTTATGCC
>NZ_JBQAJM010000040.1:0-15264 GCF_052030685.1 Cysteiniphilum sp. 19S12-1 | reverse complement strand
GCCTGCCAATCACCATGCCATAAGTCGATTTAAAAATCCCCACACAATAAAAAATACTCTGAAACTCTAAACTTCAGCTCTTCTTTAATTAAGTCATTATCACTTGGCACTACAATAATATAAAAGTGATGCTAAGTGACAGCAGATAATCAAAAGCCTAAAAATCATATCCTTTTAATCGTTTTTAAAGTGAAAACATGATAGGCTTTTACTTTAGTTGTAAAAAGCCTTGATGACTTACATTCTATGATAGAGACAGACCGTATTATCTCGGGTAATAAACAAAAAGAAGATCAGCAGATTGATCGTGCGATTCGCCCTAAAATGCTTAAAGATTACCATGGTCAGCCCGTAGTAAAAGAGCAGATGGAAATTTTTATTGAAGCAGCAAGGAAGCGTGCTGAAGCGTTAGATCATGTGCTTATTTTTGGTCCTCCTGGTTTGGGAAAAACCACACTTTCACACATTATTGCCAATGAGATGAATGTCTCATTAAAACAAACTTCAGGTCCTGTGTTAGAAAAGGCGGGTGATTTGGCAGCATTATTAACCAACCTTGAAGCCAATGATGTGTTATTTATTGATGAAATTCATCGCTTAAGTCCTGTGGTTGAGGAAGTTCTTTATCCGGCGATGGAGGATTATCAGCTGGATATTATGATAGGTGAAGGGCCAGCGGCTCGATCAATCAAAATTGATTTGCCACCCTTTACTTTGGTCGGTGCGACGACAAGAGCAGGGCTTTTGACCTCACCACTTCGTGATCGTTTTGGTATTGTGCAGCGTTTGGAGTTTTATTCAGTGAGTGATTTGGCAGATATTGTAATGCGCTCAGCTAAGCTATTAAATGTACAAATTGAATCATCAGGTGCTAAGGAAATTGCAAAACGCGCGCGTGGTACACCGCGCATTGCTAATCGCCTGTTAAGGCGTGTGCGAGATTATGCTGATGTGAAAGCCAAAGGTGTTGTTGATCATAAGGTTGCGGATAAAGCCTTATCATTGATTAATGTCGATCCGGTTGGCTTTGATCACATGGATAGACGTTATTTATTGGCATTGATTGATAAATTCTCAGGCGGTCCGGTAGGATTGGATACGATTGCCGCATCGATTTCAGAGGAGCGTGGCACGATTGAAGATATGATCGAGCCTTATTTAATACAACAAGGTTATATCATGCGAACCGCGCGTGGACGGGTTGCAACGCATCATGCTTATCGGCATTTTGATGTGGTTATGCCAGAGAAGTTAAACGATTTACAACAGTTATCATTAGATGATGAATATTAGGGTTAAGATTAAACATTCACCCGCAAGCGCTCATCGTACCTTGAGCGTAAGTCGAAGCGAAGCACTGAGATTATTCGAAGTAGGTTCACTTGGGAAAATCACGCTTCATAGAGGCTTCGACTTACGCTCAGCCAACGCTTACACAATCAAAGTGGGCGGGAATATGGTTATAGCCAATATGAGTTATTGTAAATAAAACTAAATTAATAAAAGGGGGAAGTTTTGGGTATTATTATTGGTATTATTTCAGGCATGTTATGGGGCTTAAACGATGTATTGACTAACGTTTACTCCGAGCAAGCCCTATTTAGCTCCACAACCTTTGCAGTATTGGTGTTTGCGCTAATTTTATCCTTGATGCAAGATAGTTTTTCTTGTATCGGGATTTATGGTTATCACACGCTGCGTGGCAGTTTTAAAAAAAACATGGCTAAAACCACACATAAGAATTTTTGGCCATTAATTATTGCTGCTGTTTGCGCGGGTCCCTTGGGAATGGTTGCAGGTATTATGGGTATTGCTTACGCGGGACCTGTTTACGCCGGAGTTGTCACCTCATGCTATCCGGTTATTGCACTGTTATTAGCGATGACTTTATTGCGAGAAAAGCCAACAAGGATAAAGGTGGTTGGTATTATCTTGTCAGTGATTGCAGTGATGTTTATCTCGATTGCAGGGGTGCGTTCAGGCGCACCAAATATTTTAATCGGGTTGATTTTTGCCAGTTGTGCGATGTTGGGTTGGGGTGCTGAATCGATTTTATTCTCGATTGCGCAGAAATCATCAACACAAGATGTGTCATGGCTTTTGGCAGTGCGTCAAAGTGTCTCGGCATTAAGTTATTTACTGATTCTTGCGGTATTGCTTATTTTTGATTATCAGCAAACGTGGACAGTGATGAATCATTTGTTTTTACCACTATTGATTATCGGCTGTGTATTATCTGCTGCAAGCTCATATCTTGCTTATTATCATGCAATCAAACGCATAGGGGCGAGCCTTGGGACAACATTTAATGCAAGCTTTGTGTTTTGGGCAGGCATTTTCAGTGTATTGTTTAATATCACGCATGTGCAGGAGTCCTTTATCTTGTGGAGTGTAGTATTAATTATAGGGATTTACTTTGCTTCAAAAGGCAATAAAAAATATGTTCAAGTTGCTTGTTAAAAAGTGGCGAAAAAGTAGCGATTGCCTACAATTGGTTTGTGAGTGGTGTATATAAAAGGAGTTTAGTGTAAAAAATGCCAGCATTATTTAATTTACTCAAACGCAGCAAAGTGGTTATTAGTATTGTTATTCTACTGATTATTGCTTATGTTGGTTATTTTTGGGTGACATGCTCAACATCGACTGACAACGCTTATGTTGTTGCAAATGTTCAACCGGTTGCAACGGAAGTTTCAGGCAAAGTGCAAGATGTCTATGTCAGTAACAATCAAATGGTGCAAAAGGGGGCGCTACTATTTTCCTTAGACCCCAAGCCTTATGAGATAAAACGACAAGAGGCTAATTTAAACCTACAGGCTTTAGAAGTCGCTTATCTAGCAGCAAAGGAGCGATTAGCAAATTACATGCAAAAAGATTTATTGCAACAAAATGCCAGTGAGCTTCAGTTGTTAAAAACAAAGGTTAAAGCTACGCAAATTAAAGTGCAACAAGCACAATTAGCAGTTGATGTTGCAAAGTCCCAGTTGGCAGCAACAAAAGTTTATGCTGTTGAAAATGGCATTGTTAGCAATTTGTTCTTAGCTAAAGGAACGTTAGTGCATGCCTATCAGCGTTTATTTTCATTTATTGATACTAGTCAATGGTGGGTGCAGGCTAATTTTAAAGAAACCGATTTGGCGGATGTTAAAAAGGGGGATAAGGCTACTATCCGTTTGCGGATGTATATGGGTAATAAAGTCTATCAAGGAACAGTTGCCGATACCAATTGGGCAGTTGGCAGGCGAGCTGTCGACTCAGCAGATCTTTTGCAGTCGGTGCCTCAAGAGAATCAATGGTTACTCTTGCCACAGCGTTTTCCAGTGATGATTAAAATAGATAATCCAGATCCAAACTTTCCATTGCATGTTGGAGCAAGCGCGTATGTTAAGATTGAAGCGGCAAAATAAACGTAAATATCGCGATAGTTATACACTGCCACAAGACCCTTATTTAGATATTGCTTACCATGTTATTGTTACCTTAGTTGCATTCTGCACGTTATTGATTATTTATATGATTTTTCAGTGGCCGGACTTTCTTATTTTCTTATTAATCTCGGTGATACTTATTTTTATGAGTGCTTTCCCTCTTGGTCAGTCACGTTGGGGGCAAGTAAAGGCATCTGTGATGATGAGTTTTGGACTTTGGCTTTGCTTTGCATGTGTTTTTGCTGTAGCAAGCTCAAAGGGCTGGACTATTTTTTTGGTACTTATATTTTCTTTAAGTTATTATTTGCTGACACTTAAAGATATGAATTTGCGCTTATACCTTGGCATGAGTGTGCTTTTTTTGCCTATATTTATTCATTTAATTGATGATCCAACCATGATGGCGCCAATTGATAATATTCAGATGTTTGTTAATTATAGTGTGGCGACTATTATCTGTATGCTGTTCTCAGTCGCTGTTGCTGTGACGCAACCACGACGTTTTAAGGCAAAGGTATTGATTGCCATGACTGAGTATATCTACGCATTAAGGCGTATGTTAAGTAGCACGGATGAAAAAGGTTATCGTGATAACTTATATTGTATGTATCGACATTTGTATTATCTACGTCAACAAAGAGCCAAACACCACAAGCATTTTAATGCTGAGTTTACTCAAATCATTGATGAATATGTTGATGTGGTATATCAGATTGTAATGATTTATGTTTACATTATTAATAACCATGCGGTGAGTCTGCCATTTTACGAAGCATGTCTTAAAATTGATAATTTATTAGGGCAAGAGGATTTAACAATCAAAGCGAAAGCACTTGAAAATCGAGCGTCTCGTTTACAGTTACTTGAAGAAAATATGCAATTAAAGAAGGCAATTGAGCGCGCAGATGCGCATTTGCAGTTGTTAAATATGCTTTATACAAAAGTCAAAGCATTAAGGAAAAAATATGCTTAGTATCATGGATCGTCTAAGCATTTATCGTGCTGTTAGAATCAGTGTTATGTTAACAGTTGCTGTTGCCATATGGTTGATTTACGATATAGAACGCGGTTATTGGATCGCAATGACTTTGATGATTATTTATATGCCTTTTGAACCTGGTCTTGTTAATAACCGTATCAAGATGCGCTTAATTGGTACGATTGTTGGGCTTTTATTTGGTTTTATTTTAGTTGAAATAATCATGGCGCATGTCACTTGGATTGTCTTTTTGCCATTGCTGGCACTTTTTGTGCTTTATTTTTCAATGATCAATTACACCTATTCGGCCATGTTTGTGACGATTGCGGTTATGTTGCTTTATTCAGTGATGTATACCAAAGGCATGTCGCCCGCAACTTTTATGTTAGCGCGATTAATGGACACCTTTGCCGCGTGCGCTATTTGTTTTGTTGCAGAAGTTTTTTTTAGACCAAGAAAGATGATTGCGCATGCTATTTTAAAGGACTTAGAGGATATCTTAGAAGCCTATGCCAAACATTTTACGTTAATGTATCAATCATTTTCTGAGCAACAGTTTAGAAATATATCCGTTGAATATGCCACAAACTTTAATAATAGTTTGTTGAGTTTAAAGCAGGCGGCAGAGTTAAACAAAGCAAAGTTAAAACACAATCAGCAACAGATTATGGATGCGTGCCTTGAACCTGTGTTTAAAATGCGTGTACATTTGATTAGTTTGCATTATTTAGCGGAATATAATGAAAGAGAGATGTCTGGGTTTATCGCTCAAAATGAGGCAGTTTTTGAGACAATATGTAATGATTTGAATCAGTTGCTCAGGTACGATGTGTCGCGCCAGTTTTCTCTAGATCGAGCATGTGAGAATAAACGTTTCACCACGGATATTGAAAAGGAAATTATACAGAATCTGCGATCTTTCGATCATTTGGCATATCAAGCGCAAAGTGCATTGATCCAGTTCAAGCAAAGTAATGAATCAAAAAGAAGTTGAGTTTTAATATCCCCCTCACCCGTTCAGACTCACGCTGAACGACCTCTCCCGCAAGGGGAGAGGTGCTCGCTGATGGCAGTTTATTTATAGACGAATTAGTATTATTGCTTGTTGATCAGGTAGTCATTGATCTGGCACAAAATCGCAGTATCTTCCTTTTTGAGATCATTACAAGCCGCTTGTAATGGCTCGCTAGAGATGAATACCAAGCGCTGTTCAAGAACTTTAATTTGCTCAAGTAAACCATCGCGCTTTTTCTGCAACCCTTGTAATAATGGATCATTTTTAGCAAGGAGTGCAACATGGTCAGGTGTGTTGTTTTGATCTTGATTTTGTGTGCTAAAGCTTACTTCTTGCTCTTGGAAATGGCGTTTTGGTTTGTTGGGGCGATGATTGTGTTGTGATGTATTGTTGCTTCGCCCATGCGTGTTATTAGTCTTGGTGTTATTGTGTTTATTATTTGGTTTGCGGTTTGGTTCGTGCTGAGAGTTTGTCTCAGTTGGCTTTTTGCGTTTTAGTGAGAGTGTTTTTCTAAATGGTGTATCTGTCATGAATATCGTTCTTTAAGGTTATTAATTACTATTTTGAGCGTTTAACCAAGTTATTGAGCAAGTATTATGCTTGCTTTTAAATTAGGCTGTCCTTATAATACACAGTTGATTGGCAAGATCAATAAAAAACAGTGCTCAAAACATGATTTGGTGGGGAGTTCCTGTTTAATAACAAGTAACAAAAATATTAAGAAATCAAGATAAAGAGGAAAATATTATGCCTGCAACTATGCACTATGGCGATGCGCATAAACAAGATGCTCATCAACAAGATTTACCATTGCGTGATCATATCAAAGAAGTGATTGCAACATATTATAAGAATATGGTTTCACAAGGTACTAAGCCGCAAAATGTTTATGAGTTAGTGATGGCTGAAGTTGAGTTGCCTTTGATTGAAGCAACAATGGAATATACCGGTGGTAATCAAAGCCGTGCTGCAAAAATTCTAGGTATTAATCGTGGTACTTTCCGTAAGAAATTAGCGCATTATAGTATGTTATAATCTCAGCATACTCTGATGTCTAAGGCTGCCTTGTGCAGCCTTTTTTATGTCAAAGGATATAGTTTTTTAGTTCATCGAAATGTTCAATCACCGCAATAGCATTTAAGCTATGTAAGTCTACACCATTGGCATAGCCGTGACTTATAAGAATGTAGGGCATTTTATAGGCTTTAGCACAATAAGCATCATTGGCGGAATCACCAATCATAAGACTTGTTGTTATATCAGCATTTAGCATTCTAGCCGCATATTCTAAAGGGGCAGGGCTTGGCTTGTAAAATGGCGTAGTATCACCGCCAACAATACAATCAAAGTATTGATCTAAACCTAAATGCTCTAGTGTTTTAATGGCATGTGCTTCTTCCTTGTTCGTCACTACGGCCATTTTAATCTTATGATTCTTAAAATGGGTTAATGCGTCAATAACACCAGGATAGATATGTGTGTGCTGCCCCATGGCTTCTTCATAATGATCTAAGGTGAGCTTTAGCGCATCATTAGCATAAGCAGCTACTTTGTCAGGGGTTAAATCAAGTGATAACACTTTTTTGGTTGTTGTTGGAAAACCTTTACCAATAATGTTTGCGGTTGTTTGATTGCAAATGGGTTCCAGTGCAAAGTGTGCACGCATTTTATTAAGTGCATAGGTAATGTCACTGAGACTATTAATGAGTGTGCCATCCAAGTCAAAAAAGAGAGTGTTATAGTGTGTTTTATTCATGGTGATGCTTTTTAAGAAGATTGTTTATCGCATGTTTGATTTGACCATCTTCTAGCGTTTTTGCCAAGTTTTTAAATGCATTTTGTGCACTATTAGGCATATGTGCTTCAGGTGAGGTTGTCTTTTTCTTGGGCTCAAATACAAGCACTAATTCTAACGTATTTAAGTCTTTAAAGTACTCACTGGTGTTTAATAGGGCAATAAGCTGTTTTTTCAATTCGCGAAATTTAGCGATCAATTCAGGAATCTCAGTTTTTAACACCAGCTTTTTGCCATTGTAAAAACAAACTTTCGTATGGTTGAAATAGGGAATATCAAAATGCAGTAATTTTTGCTCGGTTGTTTTCACCAGTTCATGTTGTTGTTTAATGGTATGCAACAGCGAACCTTTTTTGTTTTTTCTGCTGCTTAAAAGATCAGTGACAGATGTGCTATTCTTACGGATCATTTTGATGCACTTGGCTTTTGTTATGGTATAAGTTGCAGTATAATCCAAAACCAGTTATGTGGAAAAGCCTTATCTAGGATATCAATGATTATTAAAAAATTATTTGGCAGTCGAAATGACCGCTTGATTAAAAAGATGCAAAGAACAGTCAATAAGATCAATGCCTTAGAGCCAGACATTGAGAAATTATCTGATGACGAGCTTAAAGCTAAAACCCTTGAATTTAAAGAAAGGCTAGCTAAAGGCGATAGTCTTGAGCAATTATTGCCAGAGGCCTTTGCCGTTGTAAGAGAAGCGGCAAAACGCGTGAAAGGTATGCGTCATTATGATGTGCAGCTTATTGGTGGA
Source organism: Cysteiniphilum sp. 19S12-1 (assembly GCF_052030685.1). Lineage (NCBI taxonomy): Bacteria > Pseudomonadati > Pseudomonadota > Gammaproteobacteria > Thiotrichales > Fastidiosibacteraceae > Cysteiniphilum > Cysteiniphilum sp. 19S12-1. Next base: position 7,290 of record NZ_JBQAJM010000040.1, on the reverse strand, counting down.
ATGGTGTTGCATTCAGGTAAAATTGCTGAGATGCGTACGGGTGAAGGTAAAACGTTGGTCGCAACGTTGCCCGTGTATTTAAATGCATTAACCGGTAAAGGTGTGCACGTCATTACCGTCAATGATTATCTAGCTTCACGTGATGCTGAATTGATGGGACAAATTTATGGCTTCTTAGGACTAACTACGGGTGTGATTGTTGCTAATTTGTCACCTGATCAACGTCGTGAGGCATATGCTTGTGATATTACGTATGGTACAAATAATGAGTTTGGTTTTGACTATCTACGCGATAATATGGCGTTTAGTAAAGAAGAGCAGGTTCAACGTAGTCGTAACTTTGTGGTGATTGATGAGGTTGACTCTATCTTGATCGATGAAGCGCGAACGCCATTGATTATCTCAGGCGCATCAGAAGATAGCTCTGATATGTATTTATTGTTTAATGGGTTGGTACCAAGCTTAATCAAACAGGAAAATGAAGAGGCGACCGATGGTGATTATTATTTAGATGAAAAATCAAAACAAGCCTATTTAACCGATCAAGGGCACACCAAGATTGAGGCAGCTTTGATTGAAAAAGGCGTATTAAATGAAGGGGATAATCTCTATTCGCCACAGCATGTAACCAAAATGCATTATTTAAATGCCTGTTTACGAGCCCATAGTTTATACCAGAAAAATGTTGATTATATCATTCGTGATCAGGAAGTGATTATTATTGATGAAAACACAGGGCGTGCGATGGAAGGGCGCCGTTGGTCGGATGGACTACATCAAGCGATTGAGGCTAAAGAAGGTGTTAAAATTCAAGGTGAAAACCAAACACTAGCATCAATTACGTTCCAGAATTTCTTCAAACTTTATAATAAGATGTCGGGAATGACTGGTACTGCGGATACTGAAGCCTTTGAATTTCACGAAATTTATGGTCTAGAGGTGGTGGTTATCCCAACGAATCGTCCACCGCAACGTCAAGATCATCATGATCGCATTTTTGGTGATCAGAAAGATAAGTTTATGGCCATCGTTGATGATATTAAAGAGCGTGTTGAAAAAGGACAGCCGATACTTGTTGGTACGGCATCCATTGAAACTTCTGAAATCTTATCGACACTTCTGCGTAAGAAAAAGATTAAACATGATGTGTTAAACGCTAAACAGCATGCTAGAGAAGCAGCCATTATCGCGCAAGCGGGTTATCCTAGAAATGTTACGATTGCAACGAATATGGCAGGTCGTGGTACGGATATTATCTTAGGAGGTAACTGGGAAGCAGAAATTGCTGAGATTGAAGCGCCAACGGAAGCACAAATTAATGAAATCAAAACTGCGTGGAAAGCACGCAATAAACAAGTCATTGAAGCGGGTGGTTTGTGTATTTTGGGCTCAGAGCGTCATGATTCACGCCGCGTTGACAACCAGTTAAGAGGTCGTGCAGGACGTCAAGGCGATCCAGGTGAAAGTCGTTTTTATTTGTCAATGGATGATAATTTATTGCGTATTTTTGCTTCTGAAAGCTTGGCTAATCGCATGAAAAAAGCGTTATCAGGTGGTGAGTCTATTCAGTTTGGCATGATGACACGCTTTATTGCTAAAGCACAGTCTAAAGTAGAGCAATATCACTTTGATATTCGCAAAAATCTTCTTGAATATGATAATGTTGCTAATGAACAGCGCTTGGTTATTTATAAGCAACGTGAAGAGTTACTTGGTAAAGACGATGTTTCTGAAATCATTGCCAATATGCGTTATGACGTTGCTGAAAAGCTATTTCATGATCATGTGCCAGCTGGTTCAATGGAAGAGCAGTGGGATTTAGAAGGTTTGGAAAAAGCGTTACTAGGCGATTTCTCTATTGCACTTAGCTTACGCAAGTTAGTTGCTGAAGATGATCATCTGCATGATGAAACATTAAAAGAGCTAGTGATCAAAGCCATTGTTGAAGAATATCAACAAAAGACAGAAAACCTTGAAGCGCAATCTATTCGTCAATTTGAAAAAATCAGTCTAATGCAGGCGTTAGATACGCATTGGCGTGAGCACTTAAATGCAATGGATCACTTGCGTAATAGTATTAATCTAAGAGGCTATGCGCAAAAAGATCCTAAGAATGAATACAAAAAAGAGTCTTTTGAACTTTTCTCTAGTATGCTCGATAACTTCAAATATGAAGTGATATCTAATCTTGCTAAGATCAGAATCCAAGCGCCAGAAGAAGCGCAACGCATGGAAGAAGAGTGGAAAAATTCAATTAAAAATATTGAAGCCCAACATGAGGATGTGTTAGCGGGTAGCTCTTCATCGATAACTGATGAGGAAAATGCGCAAAGTGCACAGCAAGCACATCAACCATTTGTGCGTGACATGCCTAAAGTAAAGCGCAACGATCCATGCCCTTGTGGTTCAGGTAAAAAATACAAACAATGCCATGGTGCGTTAGGTTGAGTAATGATGCATAAATTAATGGCACTCCCTTTGGCAGGAACACTAACCATCCATGGCAGCTTCGCACTGGATCCTCACGCCATCTTGCCTTACGGATGACAAGTCATAGTGTGTCATTGCGAGCATGGATGCGTGGCAATCTATTTTGTCAGGGATGGTAGATTTAAGTTCGTTGCAAAGCCTATATTTACAGGCTACTTCTTAAGGTAGTGCCATTAATGCATAAATAAGTTGCATCTGCTAGTACCTATGCTCTTGCAGGTGAGGAAGGTAATTAAAATATAATTTGTTTTTGAGCTTATTGATTGTTCGATATTCCGTTCTCTAGACTTTGTACTTTCTGCTGCAGTATACTTTTCAATTCCTCCATCCCTAAAGCATTTTTTCGCCGCAAAATAACATTTTTTGGCTGTGACGCTATTGTTATTAGATATTAAATCAATTAATCTCTTGTTGGATATTAACCAACAGCTAATGAACAAAGTTTCAATATAGGGGGAAACGATTATGGCTGCAACAATGCATTATAAATTGAAACCGGATGAACAATCTGCAGAGACATTTCCACTACGTGAGGTTGTACGTAAACGCGTACAACATTACTACAAAATGGTCTCACAAGAAGGCTTAAACCCTGATGATGTGTATGAATTAATTATGGAAGAAACCGAATGCCCAATGATTGAGGCAACGATGGACTTCACGGGTGGCAATCAAAGCCGTTCTGCGCGCATTCTTGGGCTTAATCGAGGCACTTTTCGTAAGAAGCTCGAGCAATACAACATGCTTGAAGCTGAAGATGAATCACCGCTAAAATAATTCGTTCACTTATTCATGATCAATGACACGTCCAGTAGTTGTATTTGTATAACTGCTGGCATTGTTATTCAATTCTTCATTTGAATTTTGTCCGGCTTTGTTAAGCATATCCTTAATGCGTTTTTTAACAATTAAGCCATAAATAACAAAGCATACACCTAAGAAAAGAAAAAGCGGCAACAGCAGTACTGCAACGGCGATTAAGAAGATAAGCTGTAAAGGATGTAATTTTTTCATATTTTCGATAAGCTCTATTTTTTCAATAGATCAAACTATATGCAAAAAAAGTGGTGAATACTAGGGTTTATAGCGAAATATAGCTATTTCACAAATACTTTTTAAGCGTTATCGTTTGTAAACGATAATATCCCACACGCCATGCTTTAGCCGCTGACCGCGTGCTTCAAATTTGGTCAACGGTCGATGCTCAGGACGTGGTGCAAAACCATTGTGCGGGTTTTCAAGTTGACAATGCTTGGTAAATAACTCGAGCACTTCGTCAGCATAATTCTGCCAATCCGTGGCAAAATGAATAAATCCTGTGGATTCAAGCTTTTGTAGAATTAAATCAATAAACTCAGGATTAACCAAACGACGTTTATGATGACGCTTTTTATGCCATGGATCAGGGAAAAATATTTGTACACCTTGTAATGTATTATCTTTAATCATGTGTTTAAAAACTTCAACGGCATCATGTTGCATTACGCGTAAATTGCCAAGGTCATTTTCATGGATATGATCCAAGATATTGCCAACACCAGGCTCATGTACTTCAATACCGAGAAAATTAAGCTCTGGTGCGTTTTTTGCCATTGTTACTAAGCTATTACCCATGCCAAAGCCAATTTCAATGACCAACGGTTGAGGCGTTTTATAGTATATATCAAAATTAGTCTCCTCAGTTGTATAAGGAATTTGATAGAGGTGGACGTAATTGTCTAATGCGCGCTGTTGGCGCACGGTTGTCCTGCCGGCACGCTTTACAAAGCTTTTGATGGTGCGCAGAGGGGGTGTATTATTATCGCTCATTTTGTCTTGATAAAAATAATCAGTCTAAGAGGTGACATGGTAAAACGCTAACTTAAAAAGCACAAGCCTAAAGTTTAGATTATATGGTATTGACTATAGTGGAGAGACGAGGTTAAATAGCATCTTTTTATTATGAAGACCAAGGAACTTGATCCGATGCGACAGGTATCTCAATCATCTGAAAACATATCCTATCATTTTTTCTTACAAGCCTATTTGTTAATATTCTCAACAGAAGTATTATTTGCGCTGATTAATCCCAGTTATGTGCAGTTATTTTTTGATGAAAACTCTCCCTTTTGGTTGAATATTACCTCACAACAGCAAGCAGGGATTTATTACGGTGTGTTTTTGCTAGCCGGACAAATTGCAGGGATTATTGCCAATGTCCTGTGGGGCATTGTTTCTGATTATATTGGGCGCAAAAAGGTTGCGCTAATATCGATACTGGCAGTTTTAGTTACGGGTGTTAGTGCGCTATTTTCAGCCTATTTGCATATGATCATTTTATTTATCATGGGTTATGTTTTAGGGCAGCTTCTTTATGGTATGTTTCCAGTCGTGATTGCCAGTATTTCAAGTGCAGCACATAACGATAAGCGTAAGTTGTTGTGGGTAGGATTATTGCAATTTTTTACTGGTCTTGCCTTTGTTATCGGACCCTTTGTCGGTAGTATGATTATGGTACAAAGTGGCAGCTTTATATCACCATATTATGTGATCGCAATGATATCCATTGTTTTGATATTTATTATTTGGTGTTGTTATCAACCTGAAAAATATTATCAGCAACAAAAAGCGCAGAACAATATGCCCTTCATGCAGACAGTATGGCGATTACTAAAGCAGAAAAAAATTGCTATTTTGATCGCGCTTTTGTTACTAGATCAGCTCGCTTGGGGGATGTATTTTCAGTTTATTCAGCCGATTGCTAAGCTTAAGCTTGGCTTCAGTGTGACACAAATTGGCTTATTGGTGAGTTTTATTGGCTTATCGTTGATGTTATCTGCTTTAATTCTTTTACCAATCTTGCAACGCTTTTTAAGCCATCAGAAGTTATTTATTATCGCTATTTTGGCAATGCTTGTTGGTGCTTTAGGGGCAATGTTTTTAGCAGTATATCCAACTGATCATCAGTTGATGGTCTATGTAGTGAGTTTTTTTATGGCATTTGGCGATATGGTCGTTTTCTCGTTACTGGTTGTTGGATTCAGTAATGCGGTTGAGATCCGCTATCAAGGGTTTATTTCAGGTTTTTTATACACGCTTGCCAAAGGATTTGGTTGGGGTGTATCAGGTGTTTTAGGTGGGGTGTTTATGACCATTAACATCGCTTGGTCGATGGGGTTTGCTAGTTTATGTTTGCTTGGGCTTTTAATTGTTTTTGTTAAAAACTATCATATTGTGTATGGTAATGATAATGCCTAAAGTAGCCACATAAGTGAATGTTAGGCCGTGTTTTGATCTTGTTGTAGGCTTGAGTAATAATTTTACATTTTAGTTTTAAATTTTGCGTGACATTTTCTATTAAAAATTATAACTTAACCCAGAGGCTAAGTAAAAATTTAATTCCTGGGGAGGATATATGAAAAAGCTCAAGTTAATGCCTGCATTATTGTTATCTGCATTTTTTATTGCAGGCTGTGGCAACAATAAGCATCAGTCGAGTCAAGCAGCAGACCAATTTGCACCTAAGGGGAAAGATACATTGGTTAGAGCAAATGGCTCAGAACCAGATTCTTTAGATCCTGCACGTGCTCAAACAAATGTAGCAGGTCAAATCTTGGGAGATATCGGTGAGGGTCTAATGTCTCAAAACCAAAAGAATGAGCCTGTTCCTGGTGTCGCAAAGTCATATACAGTATCTAAAGATGGATTGGTATATACGTTTGATTTGCGTAAAGATGCCAAGTGGTCAAATGGTGAGCCAGTAACAGCTAGTGATTTCTTATATGCGTTCCAACGTGCAGTTAATCCAAAAACAGCTTCAGAAATGGCGTATAAGCTCGCTCCGATTCAAAACGCACAAGCAATTATGGATGGTAAGAAGCCGATATCAAGCTTGGGTGTAAAAGTATTAGATAAATATAAAATACAAATTACGTTGGATCATCCAGTATATTATTTTCTAAGTATTATGGCAGATCCTATTTCATTCCCAGTCTATAAATCGGGCGTTGAAAAATGTGGCAGTAAGTTCTTTACAAAAGGCAGTGGTGATTGCGCCTATATTTCAAACGGTGCATATCATCTTAAAGAATGGGTGCCAAATGGGCATGTGACGGTTACGAAAAACCCATATTACTGGGATGCAAAAAGTGTGCACATTAAGAATGTAGAGTTTTTGCCAATTGTTGATCGTATGTCTGCTTACAGCGCTTACGAGTCTGGACGAGCTGACTATGTGATGTATGTTCCAACAGGAAATCTCAATGCCATAAAAGAAAAATACAAAGATCAATTAAAGTCTACTCAGTGGCTAGATATGGAGTATATTGATTTTAACTTAACTCAACCACCATTTAAGGATAATGTGAAGTTAAGAAAAGCACTAAGTCTTGTTATTAATAGAAAAGACATAGTCAAGTATGTGACAAAGGAAGGAGATACGCCGCTATATAGTTTTTTCCCAAGTAGTATCGAGAATGGTATTTATCAAAATGTTGGTTATGAATGGCGAGACTGGCCGATGAATAAGCGTATTCAATTAGCCCAAAAACTATATGCTGAAGCGGGTTACTCCAAAGACCATCCTTTAAAAATTTCAATACAGTATAATACGGATGAAGTTCATAAAAAGGTGATGCAGGCAGTTGCTCAAATGTGGAATAAGACACTGGGTGTTGAATCATCACTTGAAAACTCTGAATTTAAAGTATTTTTAAAGACGCGTCAAGCGCATGCATATAATGGTGCACGGCTGTCCCATCTAAAATATGTTGACTTTTGCTAAATTTATCTTTGAAGTTGTTAGCAAAGGAATCTACTGTA
>NZ_JBQAJM010000003.1:0-120876 GCF_052030685.1 Cysteiniphilum sp. 19S12-1 | reverse complement strand
CTCAATGACATTGAAGCCGCCTTTAGAATATTAAAAAGTGACTTAGGGATGCGTCCGGTTTATCATCAAACCACAGCTCGTATCAGTGGTCATATTTTTATTAGTATACTTGCCTATCATATTTTGCATTGTATTCGCTTTCAGCTTAAGAAAGTTGATATTCACGATAGTTGGGAGACTATTTTGTTAAAGTTAAGCACGCATTATCGCGTCACGACAACGATGCAAACCAAAGAAGGAAAAACCTTACATATTCGTAAGTCAGCTAAGCCCAATCACGAGCAGGCTAAGATTTATAAAGCTTGTAATGCCCCAGCTATTCCATTAAAGCAGATCATCAAAACGCTATAACGCATCGATCACAGCTTCACAAAAAATCAAAAAACACAAAAAATCTGTAGTGCCTTAACGCACCTTTATGTATGGCGAAAAGCCTTATATCGTATACGTTTCAGAATTTTTGCTTACCAAGTTGGGATTAAAGCAGGTCATGGTGACAATGAGATCTATGCAGGTAACGGTAATAATATGATTATCACAGGTAGCGGCAATGATCTTATCGAGGTTCAATCCGGTCAAAATACTATTCGCTCTGGTGCTGGCGATGATGTTATTACTGTTGAGAGTAGCGCCAGCCATGAGGTTCCTAACATACTTTATCCCGGTCAAGTCATAGATGAACATTTGTTGACTCTAAATGATTTACAAGTATCAATGAGTAATCAGATATATGCCGGTGCTGGAGATGATACTGTTTATAGTGGCGATGGGAGTGATTTGATCTATGCAGGTAAAGGTGATGATGTCATTTATGCAGGAGGCGGTGATGATCAGCTTTATGCACAATGGGGTGACAATGTCTTGTATGGTGAGGCTGGAGACGATACCCTATATGCGGGTAATGATGGTGCGGATCAGCTTTTTGGTGGTAGCGGTGATGATATCCTTCGTGCTAAAAAAGGTGATGATTATTTAAACGGAGAGCAAGGAGATGATAGGCTTATCGCGCATGGTGATAACAATACATTAGTCGGAGGCGATGGCAGCGATTATTATCAAGTCAACTTCAAAAAAGCCAACAATACAGTTATTAATAATTATGATAGTGATGATAGTTCTGATTTTATCAAGCTCAATGGTGTTAAAACAACAGACCTAAGATTTTATCGAGAAGTAAGTAATTTAATGATTAAAAATTTGGCAGACAAAAATAAGCCTAAAGAGATCATTGTAACTGACTGGTTTGAATCTGAAGAGCATCAAATTGATGAGATTGAGGTTGGTAAATTTGTACTAAGCAACAAACAAATTGATGTGATCATTCAAACATTGGCAAGCTTTAATGTTGAAACCGGTGTTGGTGAAGATCTATTGAACAAAGACCAACAAGATGAGATCAAAAGTACACTGGCAAAAGCTTGGATGCCAAAATCAGCTTAGTTATTGGCAATAATCTGTAATAACCACTTTTTATTTCTATTTAATAACTCATACTCACTCAGTGGTTGTTGATAAGCTACACCCATATATTGCAAAGAATGCTTAGCAATACTGGCAAAAACAGGTGCTGCTGATACGCCACCGAACTGATAAAAGTGACTACCTTTGGGGTTGTTGATCCAAACAACAATTGAAAGCCTTGGGTTTTTAACAGGTGCGACACCTGCAAAAATGGCGTTATACTCATTAATGAATTTGCCATTGGCAACGCGATGTGAGGTTCCTGTTTTACCCGCAACATCAAACCCCGGGATATTAGCAAGCACACCCGTGCCATGAATACTGACGACTGTTTGTAGCATAGCCAATACCTCTTTGGCAATGTCTTTAGGCAATACTTGACGGCAGTTGATTTTATCTGGATGCTTTGGTTTAACCAAATGCATTGGACAGAGTTTACCATCATTGCCAAAAATCGTATAAGCATGTGCTAATTGTAAGGCTGAGCTCGTTAACGCATAACCAAATGAAAGGGTGGCAAACTCAAACTTGCTTAAGGAGCTTAAAGGTGGCAAATAGCCATTGGTTGCACGCGGGAAATCAACGGTTGAAGGTTGTCCAAAGCCTAAGCTTGACAAGAAATTATAAACCTTTTCTTTATCGAGTGTTAAGGTGACTTTGCTGACACCAACATTACTCGATTTCTCAAGAATTTGTGTCAAGGTGATATCACCAAAGTTGGCATCATCACGGATGCGATGCCCGTGCAAGAAATAATAACCGGGATTGGTATCAATCATACTATCTGGCGTGTACTTTCCCGAAAGAAGTGCTTGAGAGATGAAAAATGGCTTAATGGTGGAACCCGGTTCAAAGGTCTCGATAACAGGTTGTAAGGCAACGGGCTTACCAGTATGCTCATTGAAGTTATTAGGATTAAAACTTGGATAACTGGCAAGTGCTAGAATCTCACCATTTTGCGGGTCAACAACAACAGCAGCGCCTGAGTCGGCATTGGTGTCAATGACTCCTTTTTTAAGCGCTTGATAGGCAAAGCTTTGAATATTACTATCAATGGTTAAATCAATACTTTTACCTAAATGATAATGTTGCGGCTGATCATTAAAACTTATCGCATGTCCTTTACCATCCAACGTGCTAGATAGTGCGCCTTTCTCTGCATGCAGCTTATTTTGGTAGGTCATCATCAAGCCGTCTTGTCCTTTATTGGCAATGTTGGTAAAACCAATAAGAGGAGCTATTTCATTGGCTTTAGGATAGTAGGTTCTATTTTGATCCTCAATCTCAATTCCTGGGATATGTAATGCTTTTAAATCATCGATTTTTGAGGGTTCAACAAATTGTGCAGCGATATAGTATTGTTTATTGGGATACTTACTGATGAGTGCTTGAATGTCACTTAATGAAAGACCGTCAATATTTGCTTCATCGATCTTTTGATATTTTTCAGGATAATCTTTTAAAACCTTGATATCCAAAATAACTTTATACAGATTGGTGCTTACTGCCAATGGAATGCCGTTGCGATCATAGATAATGCCGCGTGTTGCATCTAAATCAATGGTGCGATGACTCTCACTTTGCCCGTGATTAGATAGAAAATTATGATCTTTGGTTTCTAAATAAAACAAGCGATAAACCAGCACAAGGAAGACGGAAATAATCAGGAAGAATGTAAAGAAAAAGCGCCACTTATGTTTTGGTGTACGCTTTGGTTTGGCATTATACGTGTTAGTTTCTTTTGATTGCTTATCTTTCTTATTGGTATATTGTCTCATGCATAAAAATATCGTGGTCACTGTCACAGTTCGTGAGTGTACCGGAAAATGCAGTGTTAAGACAACAGCTAGCATCAGAATTGCCAATAATTGTCCGTGGTAATTGCGTTTTGTGGCTAATATTGGTATACATAGAGGCAGTTTGAGGGTTATCGAAAATGACAGAAAATAAAAAAGAAAAAGAAGGTAAATAGATCGCTATGCATAGCATTGAAGAAACGTTAAGTGTGATTAAGCGTGGTGCCGAAGAGGTGCTTTTAGAAGAAGATTTGATTGCAAAGTTAAAAAGGAAAAAGCCACTTATTGTCAAGTTTGGCTGTGATCCGACGGCACCTGATATCCATTTAGGGCATACTGTGGTGATCAATAAGTTGCGCCAGTTACAAGATTTAGGGCATGAAATTCATTTTTTAATTGGTAACTTTACCGCACAAATTGGTGACCCAACGGGGAAAAATGCCACGCGCCCACCGTTGTCAGAAGCAGAAGTGGAAGAGAATGCTAAGACCTATCAAAAACAAATTTTCAAAATTTTAGATCAAGAAAAAACGGTCGTTAAGCGCAATGGTGATTGGTTTGATCAGATGAGCGCAAGTGATATGATTAAGCTTGCATCAAAACAAACCGTTGCCAGAATGCTTGAACGTGATGATTTCTCTAAGCGCTACAAATCTGGACAAGGCATTGCGATTCATGAGTTCTTATATCCATTAGTACAAGGCTATGACTCGGTGGCTATGGTTGCAGATATTGAGTTAGGAGGGACAGATCAGAAGTTTAACTTATTAATGGGACGTGAGTTACAAAAGCAAGCAGGGCAAGCGCCACAAGTGATTATTACTATGCCATTATTAGAAGGTCTTGATGGTGTCAAAAAAATGTCTAAATCAGCCAATAACTATATTGGTATTGAAGAGCCTGCAGATGAGATGTTTGGTAAAATCATGTCGATTTCGGATGAGCTGATGTGGCGTTATTATGAGTTATTAAGCTTTAAACCAATGACTGAAATTGAAAGCTTAAAAGAAGCGGTTAATAATGGTCAAAATCCGCGTGATGTGAAGATTGATTTAGCTAAAGAGATTATTGCGCGCTTTCATGATGAGGCGGCAGCACAAAAAGCACATCAAAACTTCATCGATCGCTTCCAAAAGAATCAGATCCCTGAGGATATGCCAGAAGAAACGATTACATTAGCAGAAGATAACATGCCGATTGCGAATGTTTTAAAGCTAGCGGGTTTGGTCTCAAGTACTTCTGAAGCGATTCGTATGATTAAGCAAGGCGCGGTCAAAATAAATGGCGATAAGGTTGAAGATACACAGCTTACATTAAAGCAGAAAACCTCAGACGTTTATCAAGTTGGCAAAAGAAAGTTTGCTAAGATTACACTGGTATAGTAATGATGAAAATAAGTTGCATCAGCCATTACCTCTCTCTTTGAGGGATCGCTCGCGCAGCTTGCGCTGCGCGGGTGAGGGGATAATTAAAACGCAACTTATTTCTTAATCATTACATAGAGAATGGCAAAAGAAAAAAGCAATAAAAAGTAAGAAAAAGCAAAAGGAAATAAAATGGAAAAATTTATTCAGGAAGTCTTGGTTATTTTTGTGATATTAACGGCATTAGTGGTGCTTTATCATGTGTTTATCTTTTTATTTTGGATCTTGTTAGTTGCCATTGGTGTTGCAATTGTCTATCGCGTAATTAAATTTATTGTATCTTTGTTCTCATCAAAGAAAAGCAATACCGTTGAACATGAAGACTTATAATTAATTGGTGCCGTGTGAAGCAACTAAAGGCGTTAATCTTAAGTGTGATGTTGGTGGTACTGACTGCCTGTGGTAGTCATGATAAAGGATCCTTAAGTAAGTCTGATCTTGAGACAGGTGAATATGCAGATGAACTCAAATCACATTTAGATGTGCGTCAAGCGCAATTAAATGAGCTTTTTGCCAATAGTCGTATCACCCAAATGCTCGTGCACGCCAATAAGCGTTTAGCTGAGGAAACACCATTACCGGAAGCGCGTTATCAGGCAATTGACCAGAATATGCAAAAAATGCGCGATACTTATAATGTTCAGCTTTTGCTTTATAATGCCTGTGCGGTTAAATTAAAGCAGTTTCAGGCAGAGCATCCTGCATTTGTTGAGATTTTGGTCACTGATTTATCTGGCATGAATATTTGCCAAACCAATATGACGACGGATTTTTATCAAGCAGATGAGAAATGGTGGAAAACTGCTTATAATAACGGGTTGGGTAAGCTTTATTATGGTGAGATTGAGTATGATGATAGTGCATCAGAAGTTGTTGCACCAATCTATATGCCAATTTACGCGCATAAAAAATTAATTGGCATTGCCAAAGCATTAATAGCAATTGAGGATATTAAACTCAGTGAATTTAACTGATTTTTTGTAATAGACAATAGTAAAACCCATCTCCACTATTTTGGGTGGGTAAAATCTGGTAACCATGGACTTGTTTGAGTTTGTTATCCATCATTGGAATATCAACGACAGTAAACTCATAATGTGTTTGCAGGAAGTTTGCCATTTGTTTGTCATTTTCTTCAGGCAAAATAGAGCAAGTAGCATAAAGAAATAAGCCATTAGGTTTGAGATAACTCACAAGATTATCTAAAATGCGCTGTTGAATTTGGACAATCTCTTTGACTTCCTCGGGCGTGCGTAGCACTTTGATATCTGGGTTGCGCCGAATCACACCAGTGGCGCTACATGGCGCGTCAATTAATATCTTATCAAATAAAATATTTTTACTCAGTGGTTCTGAGGCATCTTGAATGGCATAATCAATGTTAAGTTTATCTAACTGCAAACGCGCAAGATTCTCTTTAATCCGTTCAAAACGTTTAGCATTATTATCCATAATGGTTAATTCAATGTCAGGGCAGAGTTCCAACAGATGCGCGCTTTTACCACCAGGTGCGGCACAGGCATCAAGAATTTTCTCTTGTGTTTGTGGTGCTAAGATATGTGCGGCCAATTGAGCTGAGTGATCCTGTACACTAAAGAAACCTTGAGAAAATAAAGGTAAATCATTGATATTTTGTGCTTCATTGAGTTGAAGACAGTTGTCAATGGTTGTTGTTTTGTAACCAATGTTATTATCTTGAAGTGCCTTTAGAACTTGCTCAGGGCTTTGCTGTTGATTAAGACGCAGAAAAACCGGCGGCTGAATATTACTATTGGTAATGATATTGTCAAGTTCATTGGCGTAGTGTTTTTTAAGCTTGCCATACAACCAATCAGGGAATTCTTTGAAATGATGATTACTTGGCAAGGATGCTTTATCGATCTGGCGTAATAATGCATTAATAAATGATTTGGCATTACTAACATTAAGCTCATCACACGCACTGACGGTTTCATTAATAGATGCATGTAGTGGTTTATGCATAAAGATAATCTGATATAAACCAATCATTGCTAATAGTCGCACTTTTGGTTTGGTTTTGCCTTGAGCTTGCAGGTTAAAAATATACTCAAGATAAAAAAATTGGCGAAACACACCATAGCATAACAAATAGACTAAACGACGATTTTGCTCCGTCAGTGAGTAGTGTTGAAGTGTGATATCTAAAGACGCTAAACTGTCTTTATGCTGAGTGATTTGATGAATAATAGAACATGCGATAGCACGTGGATTGGTTAATGTTTTCATTGTGTAGATTTAGGTTAAGCTTTTTCAGCAGGTACCAAATGGGGGGTCAAAAACTTGGTTAGTTTGGCGACGATGCGCGGATTACCTCCAATTAGTCGTCCGTCATCTAAATAGCTAACACCACCATCTAATCCACATAACATACCACCGGCTTCTTTAATCATAAGGGCGGCTCCGGCGGTATCCCAGATTTTAGCATCTCTTGATGTCCAAACAGCATCTAAGTAACCTGCAGCAACATAACACATATCAAGTGCTAATGAGCCAGAATAGCGAAGACCTGAGATCTCTTTATGTAGATCAAGTACGGCTTCAGGATAAGTATGTGCGAAGACTTTTTTGCTGAATTTCAAAGCGCCTGAAAACAAGCAACCTGAGAAGTCTTTGCGATGAGCAACACGGATGCGCTGACCATTAAGCTGGGCACCTGAACCTTTAGTTGCCGTAAATAATTGATCTAAATAAGGGTTATAAATGACCGCAAGCTCTGTTTTACCACGAAATTGCATTGCAATCGAGACACAATGATGCGGGATGCCATGAATAAAGTTATTTGTCCCATCAATCGGATCAATAATCCATGTGTGATCACTATCTTCATTGCCAAACTCGCCTGATTCTTCAGTAATATAATACTGATCTGGAAACGCGCGCTGTAAGATATCAATAATTGATTTTTCAACATCAATATCGACATTGGTGACATAGTTATTAGGAGATTTTGTTTCAACCTTAACGTTTTGCATGTTTTCACTTGCGTTTAAGATCATACGACCTGCTTTGCGTGCAGCTTTAACTGCAACATTCATCATTGGATGCATGAAAAATACCTTTAGCTTTTACCCGAATAAAAAATTAGTTGTGTATAATACCTGATTTAGTATTAAGGTGATAGTTTCTATTTTAAAGATGTTAAATAAAATTCGAATCATTCTCGTTGAGACCTCGCATCCGGGTAATATTGGCTCGAGTGCTCGCGCCATGCTCAATATGCAACTAACAGAGCTTTATCTGGTGAATCCCAAACAGCTGCCAGATGAGCAGACAATGGCGACAGCCGCTCATGCCACTGATGTTGTTAATAATGCCAAGATTGTATCAACGCTGATTGAAGCACTTGAAGGTGTCAATCTGGTAATTGGCACCAGTGCCAGAACACGGCGTATGGATTTGCCGATGCTTAGTGTTGAAGATGCCGCACAACAGGCAATGGCGCATGTGAGCAAAGGTCTCAATGTAGCGATTATTTTTGGGCGTGAGCGTACGGGACTTTTTAATGAAGAGCTTTTGATGTGTCATTATCATGCATTTATTCCAAGCAATGAAGGGTATACCTCATTAAACTTGGCACAAGCCGTGCAAATTGTTGCTTATGAGGTATTTAAACAATATTTATCGCATAATGAGGTGGAAGTCTTACCAACACAAAACCATGTCCGCGAAAAAGCTTCCGCTAAAGAAGTCCAAAGCTTTTATGATGAACTAGCACATAAAATGCAAGTTGTTGGCTTTTTAAATCCTGATAAGCCAGGACATGTTGTTGATAAATTAAAGCGGCTATTTCAACGAGCACAACTTGAGTCACAAGAGATTAATATTTTGCGTGGTTTTTTGAGTGAAATTAAAAATGAAGATAAAGGCTAGTTAAATGATAATTGTTGGTGTCGATGAAGCAGGGCGTGGACCATTAGTCGGTTCAGTCGTTGCTGCAGCTGTGATTTTAGATCCAGATAAACCGATTACGGGATTAATGGATTCAAAAAAGCTCACTGAGAAAAAACGTGAGGTACTTTTCACTGAAATTACGGATAAAGCAAAGGCTTATGCAATTGCTGAGTGTAGTGCACAAGAGATCGATCAGTATAATATTTTGCAAGCAAGCTTGTTAGCTATGCATCGCGCGGTCGCTATGCTTGATATTGACTTTGATAAAGTGCTTGTAGATGGTAACCGCCTGCCGATTTGGGATTTTAATTCAGAAGCAATTGTAAAAGGAGACAGTAAAGTACAAGAGATAAGTGCGGCATCGATTCTCGCTAAAGTCTATCGAGACCGTCAGATGGTTGAATTAGATTATGAATATCCAGAATATCAATTTGCCAAACACAAAGGCTATCCGACTAAAGTGCATCTGGAATTACTTGAAAAGTATGGTGTTTTGGATATGTATCGCAAGAGTTTTGCGCCGGTGGCAAGATGTATTGATAGAGAAAGTGTTGATGAAATTGTAAATGAGAAACAAGTTCAATTATCCTAACCTGCTCAGCCTTTCCTACAAGATGCTAGATGAGCGATAAGCTGACTAATTACTGGGTTGTATTAATACTGATCGCGCACACGTGCTTGCAAATCACAAAATGACACATATGCTGTTAATGCTCTTTTCCAAGCTGGGGTCTTTGCAGTTTTAGTGTTTTTATATAAATTGTGCATGATGTTCTCCTTGTTGAGAGTTTATTGTGGGGGACAAATGCAGTATAGAAAAAGATTTATAAATAGACAGTTTCAGCGGGGTAACGCTGTGTAACAAAATTGATACGTGATTAACTTTAAAGCATATGTAACAAACAAAACAGGGCAGAAAATTACAGCAAGTGTTAATGCACACTGTTAATGTAATTTAGGTTTTTTATTAAATTGCCAAAAATAACATCTTAATTGAAACAACCAAAAGCAAAACAAGAAAAATTACTTTAAGCACTTTAGGTGGCGTTTTACTTGAGAGCTTAGCGCCTACTTTTGAGAAAATCATGCTACTAGGTACAACGCAAAGGATTGCCGGTAGGTATAAATAACCTAGACTCCAACTAAGTTCAATATGATCCATTAAGCCCGTTACGATAAAGGTAATGCTACCTGTTATTGCAATGATGAGTGTAAAAAGACTCGATGTGCCAATAGCAATACGAATTGAGTAACCTAATGAATTGATATAAGGAATGGTGATAATGCCACCACCAATACCAAAGAATCCTGATTTAATGCCAACGACACTGCCCCAAAAGGCACTTTTGCGTTTACCACTGCGTTTTGGCTTTTCAATAGCATGGCTTGATTGAAAAAGCATGCGTAAAAACATAGATAGCATCAATAAGGCAAATAACAGACCCAAAAGGCGTGAATTAAGAAAATGGGCAATAACCGCACCGATAATATTCATGCTGATAATCCAAGGTAGCATTTTGATGGTAATATCAAAACTTACTTCGCGGGCGCGGAGTTTGTGCGGTACTGAAGAAAGAGCTGTAAAAATCATAATTCCGAGTGAGGTACCCGCAGCAAACTGCATATAGGCACTTGTGGTTTCAGGCAGTTGATGAAATACAAAGGCCAGTACAGGGACAATAATAATTCCACCACCAATGCCTAAAAGACCAGCGAGCATGCCAGTTATAGAGCCGGAAAATATCAATAATAAAATGAGATATGTCATGTTGGATTTACGTTGATTTGTCGGTTAAATGGGTTGAATAATTATAACAAATGAAAGAGAATAACCCAGTTCATTTAACCAGAAAAATAAATAATTAAGGGTAAGTATGCTTTCTAATATTAAAGTCGGCAAAGATGCGCCAAATGATGTCAATGTCGTGATCGAAATTCCAGCGCACAATGAGCCGGTGAAATATGAATTCGACAAAGATGCGAATATGCTAATTGTTGATCGATTTATGTCAACAACGATGCAGTATCCATGCAACTATGGCTTTATTCCAAACACATTATCAGAAGATGGTGATCCGGCAGACGTATTAGTTGTAGCGCCTGTGGCATTGCGCCCAGGGGTTATTATTAATTGTCGCCCAGTTGGTGTACTTAAGATGACGGATGAATCGGGTGTTGATGCCAAGATCATTGCCGTGCCTACAAGCAAATTAACCAAGATCTACGATGATGTAAAAGAAATTGACGATCTACCAAAGCTATTGTTAGATCAAATCAAGCACTTCTTCGAGCACTATAAAGATCTTGAACCAAACAAGTGGGTCAAAGTCGATGGCTTTGCAGGGGCTGAAGCAGCCAAAGCGGATATTCAAGCAAGTATCGAGCGTTATAAGGCGTAATCATATCTTCATCGTTATCTTTTTATTTTCTCAGTGATTTAAACCATTTATAACGAAATGTGTTAAGACTTGCATCGATCAAAAAGAAAATCACAGCAAGCTCGGGGGATAACATATCTCCAGTAACTGCGTACAAAAATACGGCAAAAATCAAAATAAATATAACGGAACGTACTGCCGCTTTAGCACCATTTAGTTTGAACAATTCTTTATGTGTCATATTGCTTTGACGTTCAATTTCTTTTTCTTTATCCGTCATATCTTTTGATTAGAAGTTTTCTTAAAAAAGTTGCGTGTATCTTAACATAAGCTACTGATACTTGTCGAAACACTTTGCTATTTGCGAGCTATTTAGCGATGCCCTATACTATGAAACATCATATTGAATTGTGTTAAAAATAAATGGCTATATATGGACAATTATTATCAATATTTAAAATAGTATTCGTAACGGTAATTTCTAGCTTATTCTTTTGCTATTGGTTAGTTCAGTTAAGCCTATTCAATGTATTACAACCTTATTATATTGATAAATTTGAGATAACTAATTATGGTGTGTTTTTGTCAAGTTATCTTCTGGCAAATCTCGTGATGTGTTTACCTGCAGGCTTTATTGTTGAGCGCTTTCCAATTAAAATAATTACTTTACTGGGTCTGGCTATGTTTATTGTGGCCAATCTAATACTATACCTTACTAATATGTTATTGCTTGCTTATTTTGCTTTGGTAATTATGGGTACTGCGAGTGCTTTTACATTGACAAGCAGTGCAAAATTATTGAGCATGTTGTTAACATCAAAGCAAGCCCAAGTTGCCATTGCAAGCGTTATTAGTATCGCATTTATAAGTGCTATTGTCTCAGGAGTCAGTGGTGGCTTTTTGTATGCTTACTTAGGTTCTGGAAATCTTATTATTATACTTAACCTAACTTTGGGGGCTGTGCTTTTTCTGGTTGTGTCCGTATTTTATCCGAGCTTGAGTCTTCAGCGCTCCAATCAAGTATCTTTAGGCATAATGTTCAAAAAAGTCCTCAGTAACAAAATAAATTGGTATGTTTGGGTGTATATGTCAATCATTAATTTCCCTTTCACGATTATTGCTTTTAGCTTTGGGCAGAGCTTACTTCGCAATTTTTATAACTATAATCCATATATGCTCACAATTGCTAATAATTTTATCATAGCGGGTTTTATTATAGGAGGTCCTGTATTTAACTTTTTATTAAGTAAATATAGCTATGGTTTCATACTATATCCCATATCAGCAATTGGTTGTATTGTAGCATGCATTGCTTTGCTAAATGAGTTGCCTTACATAATATTGATGATTGATATGTTTTTAATTGGTGTTTTTGCAAGTGCACAGATGCTTGGTTATGCAACGTTATTAAAGCAAAATAGTGATAAAAGTGTATCTGCCGCTGTTGCCATGGCCTCTTTAATTATCACCCTTGGTAGTGTTGTCAATGAAGTGTCCTTTGGCACATTATCAGTGCACTATGGTTATTACATGGCTTTTATTGCTTTAATTTTAATGTTAAGTATAACAATTGTAGTAGGCGTTTTGATTAGCCTTAGCCAAAAAACAAATGCTTTATAAGTGATGTGATTTTAATTCTGACTTAAAAATGTTCTTTTATTTGTTTATACTTAATTATAAATGCTTGACGCTTTATTTTGCTAGCAAGGAAAAGGTATGACACAGATAAGAGATTTATATAATCATAGATTAACATCGGCATCAAAAAGAATACTGGTTAAGCACGCTTCTTTTTTTAAAGAAATCAAACGCAAATTGCAGGCAGATTATGTAACGATAATGATTCTATCACCAGATGGCAAAGTCTATGATATTCCCTTCTTTCAAGCGGACTCATTACAGCATTGGATTGATAGCGATGATAACATACAAGAACCTGTTTATAGTTATCATAATCATCTTGTGATTCCATTCGCCGCTGCATCACTACATGACGTAGTGTCCTACTTTAATCAGTTATCTTCTAATGATTATGAGGATAATTTTAATAATAATACTTTTACCTATCATTCAACACATAAGATATTAGCAAATGGCTACATCTTAAATACGACCTTTGCACTACCCAGAACGATACCAATGAGCTCATATCATGTTTACTTAACTTATCGTGTCTTACTTGAAGAAGTGTTTGAATATATCCAAATCCACATTCTAAAAGAGCTTGAGAAGCTAGAAGAGTTTGATATTTCAGAGACTATAACACCTTTGGAGGTAAATTATTCAGAGCTTATGCCACAACCATTGTATGCTTTATCTAAAGCTGAGAATCGTTGTTTTATGGCGATATATTCAGGTGTCTATGAAAACCAATCGATTGCTTGTTTGTTGTCTCGATCCATTAGAACGATTGAAGGCCTTGTTGCCTCGATGGCAAACAAGCTAAATTGTAAGAGTCGCTATGAGATGATTGCAAAAATATTGCAATCAGAAGCACATTTTCGTTACCTAGTTGCAAATGGAGTACATATTTGATTGGAGAGACTTAATTAAATTACAAGCGTTATAAGTTCTATTTAAATACTAAATCATTTGAGTAATGTGTTTCTGTCGCTCTTTCAGATGTTTCATAACCAATGCGAATAGGCAGTTTATAAGTGCTTTTTTCACTAGCAGAGCTGTCTTGTGTCACTGCAATTTCAACTTTACAGCTTGCCGCAGGCTTAAGTATTTGACCAGCATGACAACGCTTATCATTGATGTCAGTGTGAGGCAAAAACTTAATATTTTACGGTAGTTCACCTTTTTCAATGAAGCGAATAACCATATCCTGTTCGCTCATGTTGGCAAATGTTGCAATATGAGAATCTACTAAAGCAGATTTGACAATAATAGTGGATTTATTTGCTTGCTCGTTAGAATGATAAGTTTTAGATGATTTCTCACCTAATTCATAATTAATATTTATAGGTAATTCATATGTAGCATCATCACCAGTGAATGCCTCCTCTGAAATAAAAAAGTCTACTTTACAACTTGCTCCTGCTTGAAGCTGCTGCCCTTCATGACAGCGCTTATCATTAATTTCAGTATGCGCTAAGAACGTAATGCCTTTTGGCATTTCAACTTTATCAATTGTGCGAATAGTAATTGTTTGATTACCCATGTTAGCAAAGGTAGCAGTATATGAGCCAGATTTTGTTGCAGTAATCTATGATAGATTTGCCGGTTGAGTATTAACAAAGACTTTGCCTTTTAGATTAATTAATTTGGCATTCGCCGCAGAAATTTGAATCATCGGTTTGTCATCTATTTCGTTACTTTCTAGATTTACTGCATATTCTTTTAATATACTTTCAGAATCAGTATTTGGCGCCATAAGCGATAATTTAATATCTTCACCTGCGCGGATAACGTGCGTAAACTTAATAAAGCCTTTTTCTAAGTTAGCATTAAGATCATGATTGGCATAAGTTACAAGCCCCGTGTTAAGAGCTTTTCTTAACTCTAATGGCATATTACTAAAATCAAGGGTTAACCCATGCAGATCATCACCCGTGGTGTTAGTAATTGTAATATTAGTTTCTTGTTGTGGTGTTATAGTGATTGAGTTTTTAATATCAATAATATTAGGCAGTTGATCTGGTTGTACAAACTCAGTGGTCACTGGTGTGCTTACTTGTACAGTTCTACCATTGATATCTTGAAGGATGACGGTAATGTCACCTTTGATATCTTGTGCTGTTTTAGATAGCAACTTGTAGTTTAACCAACAAGTAGCACCATCTTTTAAGCTTGTATAGCCACTTTTAGATTCACAGTAGAGAACACTCGAATCAGTTTGATAATTATCAATGGTTGCAGTCTCTTTGATATTACCGTTGAGAATAATATTCTTAATTTTCAAGAAGTTCATTTGAGAAGCGCCTACTGCTGAAATACTTTGATGATCAGCAATCGCTGTAATATCAAGCTGTAAACTAGCATCTCTATTAATAGCAATTTTTTCAGGCAAGGTCACATAGCTATCTGAATAGGCTCCAATCACAGAAGTATGAGGATCATTTTGATTACTACCTTCATTTCCACCACCTGATTGACATCCAGCAAGTAGGGCTGTAGCTAGAACAGTTGCTATAGTGAGTTGTGATAGTTTAAATTGTAACATTATTGACCTCTGTTTAGTTGTTATTGTGCTTTCTAGATCAAATATTATTCAATTTAAGATTTTTAAAATAGCGTGAAACTACGTGTTTTGATTTTTAGTGAGATTTTTCTCTTGCACCAAAACCCAAGGTTTAACCACTGAAGTCCATAACGTTGTATTGTTTTCAAACCAACGTTTTGCATCGTCATCATTGACATACTCAATATGATTTTTGGTCATGTAATCCGTAATTTGTGCTTGATCGTTTTGTGCCAAGGCATAAGCAACATCGATTAAATCAAGAGTGTCACTGACTTTGATGACTTTGCCTTGTGCAAAAAAACGCTGAAGCTCTAGCCAGGAAATTCGTGCTGTCTCACTAAGGATTTTAGCCTTGAGTAATTCGTTAGACTCATTAGGATTGCTCATACTGCGCCTCAAGCTCGGAGAGGTTTTCCCATAGCTGATATTTATCATTTAACAATGCTTGTTTTTGCTCAAGTGCTTGTAAGGTTTCTTGAACGATATCTTTGCCTTGTTGGTAAAACTCAGGTGTTGCAATGTTTTGTTGTAATTCTTCAATCTCAGTTTCTAATTGTTCAATTTCATCCGGTAAGGCCGTAAGCTGCTTTTTTTGCGCGAAGCTTAATTTCTGTTTTTTAGTGCTATTATTATTTGCTTTGCTAGAAGATGGTTTTTGTAGTGATTGCGGTGCTTGATCTGCAGGTTTGGCGGTCGAGCTTTTTTGGCGCAGCCAGTCTTCATAACCGCCGACATACTCTTGCAATTGACCATCGCCTTCAAAGACAATTGTGCTTGTAGCAACATTATCGATAAAACTTCTATCATGACTGACAATAAGTACTGTTCCTTGATAGTTGAGAATAAGCTCTTTAAGCACTTCAAGTGTTTCAACGTCAAGGTCATTGGTTGGTTCATCAAGGATCAATACATTACTTGGCTTAGCAAAAAGCTTGGCTAATAATAAGCGATTGCGCTCGCCACCTGAGAGTGAGGATGCTGGACTTTGCATGCGTTTTGGATCAAATAGAAAGTTCTGAAGATAACCAATGATATGTACTTTCTGTCCATTAATATCCAAGTAATCAGAACCTTCGGTGACATTATCAACAAGCGAAAGCTTAGGATCAATTTGATCACGCAGCTGATCAAAGTAGGCGACTTGTAAATTCTCACCGTGAGTCACATTACCTGATTGCGGTGTTAATTTTTGTAGTAAAACTTGCAATAAAGTACTCTTACCACAGCCATTTTTGCCTAAGATCGCAATCTTGTCACCACGTTGTATCTCACATGAGAAGTTATTAAAGATCGGTTTATTATCATAATTAAAGCTAATATCTGAAGCCTTGATCACCATTTTACCGGATTTATTCGCTTGAGATGCACTTAAGCTAACATTGCCTTGTTTGTCACGTCGGGCTTTACGCTCTTGACGCAATGCTTTTAATGCGCGCACGCGTCCTTCGTTGCGCGTGCGTCGTGCCTTGATTCCTTGACGAATCCAAGTTTCTTCTTGTTTCAACTTTTTATCAAAGTTGGCATTTTGTACTTCCTCAGCATGGAGATATGCCTCTTTTTGCGTTAGGAATTTATCGTAATTGCCAGGAAAGCTTAAGACGTTGCCACGATCTAGCTCAATAATATCAGTAGCAATATTTTGCAAAAACTTGCGATCATGCGTGATAAATAAAATGCTGCCCTTAAACTGTGGTAAAAAACGTTCTAAAAACTCTATTGATTCAATATCTAGATGGTTGGTAGGTTCATCTAAAAGCAACAGATCAGGTGAAGTAACCAATGCCTTGGCAAGTAGCACACGACGCTTTAATCCACCAGATAGATCATCAAATAATGCATTGCCATCAAGCGATAGGGCAGAGAGTACTTTCTCTGCCTCCATTTGTAGATCCCATGCATGAGCATTATCGATTTGCTGTTGTAAATCATTTAAGTGATCAAGATTGTGTGTTTGTGTTAAATCAGTTGTTAATAGTTTTTGGTATTCAATAATCAGTTGACCTGAACCACCAAAACCAGAAAGTACAATATTAAATA
Organism: Cysteiniphilum sp. 19S12-1; assembly: GCF_052030685.1. Taxonomy (NCBI): domain Bacteria; kingdom Pseudomonadati; phylum Pseudomonadota; class Gammaproteobacteria; order Thiotrichales; family Fastidiosibacteraceae; genus Cysteiniphilum; species Cysteiniphilum sp. 19S12-1. The sequence continues at coordinate 103,679 of NZ_JBQAJM010000003.1, read as the reverse complement.
CTGAGCCCTTGGTATTTTGTGGCACTTCCTGTTCAAGCCATGCGATTTTGGCATTATCATGCACAATACGTTCACCGTGATCAGGGAGAATTTGCCCTTGAAGGACTTTAAAAAGAGAGGATTTGCCAGCGCCATTGCGACCGATTAAACAGATACGTTTATTGGTATCAATATCCAAAGAAACATTATCTAGCAGTTTATGGTGTCCAAAGGCAAGCTCAGCATTGCGAAGAGAAATAATTGGCATAGTGTTGTGGATCGTTAAGTTAAATGATTTTGTTAAGTTCAGCAAGGTTGCGTGATGCAAGATCATGCCCAATTTGTGCGCCAAGACGTTTAGCAATAAAGCTTGCTGAAATAATGCCACGAATGATATCTTTACCAGACTTATTTTGTTCTTGGATAAGCAAATGATCAATATGTTGGTCATGCATTAAGCGTGCAATATGTCCTACTAAAGTATCTTTCAATACCGTATAGTCAAGCATTGGTAAACTCCCAATTTTTGCCATCAACATACCAACAGTTACTTCTTTATGGTGAATATCTTCGCTTTGTGCAACTTGTGTACGGTATACCCCTTGCAATCTGCGCGTATTGATCAAACCGACAACTTCATCATTATTATTGGTTACTAATAGTGCGTGTACTTCTACTTTTTGCATCATTTGTAATGCATCATCGGCCAGAGTCTTTACGTGGATAACATAAGGCTTTACCGTATGAAAGTCAGTAAAAACGTGTAAAGCAGGTGTCTCAAGAGAGATAACATCCATCGTTTCAGGGTGGTAATAAGGGACGCTTTGCTCTTTTGTGTGAGTGGTGGTTTCTAGTAATTTGTATTCTTTGTATGCCATAAGTCAGTCCTTGTGATGATTATTCCTCGTAAGTCTAATCATCATTTCGCTGCTTTGCAAACGCAATAAGCTTAGAAATCGTAGAAAGCAGAGTAATCAAGGTAATCAAGGTAAGATGACTATTTGATGCTTAGCTAAGCTTTTGGGAACATGCGTACTGATGCCACAATATAATGCTTTTTCAATAATTGCATCAGTTGTTGGCTCGATATTCCATTTTTTTGAAATATTTTCAGTAAGCACTCGTGAAACATTACCTCTGGAAATTCCTAAGAAGCTGGCAACATCACGTTGACTCATGCCGTGCGCAAGTAAATAGACAATCTCAAGCTCTCTGGGGGAAAGTAAAGCAAAAATCTTTAATGATTCAACATTAGGGTCTGGGTTTAGACCTTTAATATAATGATAAGGGTTAACATTATCCAGCAGACGACCTGTTGTTAATGTGCCGATAACGACATTATTTAAGTCGATTACCGGAAACACACTGCATTGATATATATGATGTGATAGGCATTGATCAATTAAACAATTGGTTGAAAAATTTATATAACGAATTATTTGACGCTTTACGGCTACTTCACTACGTATATTGTTGAGTACCTCATATTCTGTTTTATTAATAATTCCAAGATCAAAAAGTGTGGTGCCAATTAGGTGTTTGGCTTCTGTATTTGCGATGATTTTGGCAGTTTGTTCATTTAAAAATCGTATTTTCCCCGCTAGGTCATGCACAATAAAGTTGACTCCCATATCATTATAGTGATTTAAAAAAGGGATAAAATAGTTTTCTAAGAATGTTGTATCCTGCATCGATCGTTTTGCTCCATGGATGAGTTGACTAAAAGCTGACTGCAATTTATATAATTTATCTTAAGGCAAACTGAAAAAAAATATAAAAACTGACAATTTCCTGCCATTTGGCTGCTGGTTGTCATGTTTATCTTAGGCTACAATTCTACGCCTTTATTTTTTAATAAATAGCTAGGCGTATATCGCGCGTGAGTCATATTGCGATGTTTAATATCGAAGAAGTTGATACTTATGTGAAATGGATAGATAACAATGGAGTAATTAAATTAATGTTCACATTAAAACAGATGGAAGTGTTTGATACGTTTGCAAAAACCTTGAGCATTACCGAAGCCGCAAATAAGTGCTATATCAGCGTGCCAGGTGCGTGGAAGCATTTGGATAATCTGCAAAAACTATGTAACACAGCCCTCTATCAAAAAGAGGGAAAATATATGTGGTTAACTGCTGAAGGGAAAAGTTTGCATGCTCAGATCATTAGATTATTAGAGCAAAGGCAAAATGTGGCAGGTTATATTTATGAGCTTCAGCAAAAAAAAGAAGTAATCAAAATCGCGATTCCTGAAAATCTTGTGGAGATTTTTTTGGGTATGATCAGTGCTTTTAAGTCAAAAAATTTAGAGATAGAGCTTAGCATGAAATTGATAGGCAGTTTTGAGGAAATGCAAAAAGTCATTAAAGAAAAGCAGTATGATGTCATTTTCACACTTTATCCATTTATATCACCGAATGATTATGATATGACGATATTAGGTAGTTACAAGATGTTGCTATGTAGCAGTAAAGTTCATTTTCCAAGGTTAAATGCTCTTAAAGATTTATCATCATTAACTTCAACGAGGATATTTATGCCTCAGTATTTTTATGCAACAACAAGCTATTTTATCCAGCATCTGGAGGTGTTTAACTCAAGGCCTGATATTGAGTATTTAGATAAGGTAACCACAATTAAAAAATTTATTGATCATGGTATGGGGCATGGTGTTATACCATCTTTTTGTCTTTCAGCATGTAACGATAGCTTGCAAATACTACTGAAATATAATGAGCCGCAGTCTATATATGCATACACTTTGCAGGGAGTAAGAAATAGTAATGCGATAAAGGAATTGCTTAATTATGGGCTGTTGGCAGAAGGATCGGCAATGAGTTTTGATACATTACTTAGCCATTAATGATATTTTTTATAAGGTGATATATTTATCAGTTTTTCCATAATGATTGAGCGTATCATTTGAATTGCGTCAAGGCATAACTCATGCCCTGTTTCATAGCTGTGCCATGTAACATTATAACCATGTTGAATCAGCATATCTTTAGCTGCTGCGCCAAGCTTTACTGGAACAATTGCATCTTGTGTGCCATGCACACAGATGTAGTTAGTATGCTGATGGGGTATTTGAGTGTTTTCCGCAAAGAGTGACCACTCAGGTAAATACCCTGATATGATCATGCTTGCAGCAAGTGTATGTTTTGTGGTTAATGACGATAGTCCTGCAATAAGTGCGCCTTGAGAAAAACCTATAAGCATGATGTTATGAGGTGGAATGCCAAGTTTTATCTGTTGATTAATAATGCTATGAATGTAAGCACATGAATGCATTGCTGATGTAATATTAATTTCTCTTGCCATGGTGTCATTGCAAACAGATTTAATATCATACCAAGAGTGTATGGTCTCAGATTTATTAATCGTTAGCGAGTTCATCTCTGCAAATGGGAAAATAAAGCGAATACTATGATTAATAGGTAAGTCAAACTCAGGAACTAACTTTGAAAAATCACGTCTTGCACCAAGACCATGCAACCATATAACGCATGATCTGGCTTGAGTTATTGGCTCAATAATAATACTTTTTTTACGCATGAGTTAAATTTAAACATAAGCTATTGATGACTTCTAACAGTATCTCCAGAATAGATGCTTTGTAAATTAATTTATAGTTAAAATATCTTAAATATTAATTAATTCACATATTGATCTCATATTTATACACTTTATTAGAAAGTTAGCTATAGCTAAATCGTGTTGTTCAAAAAAATAAATCATTTAGGAGTGATTGTGAAAAAAAAGATAATATTGCTTATATCAGCTACTTTGACTTTATCGGCTGTAAGTTATGCAGCAAATCCAACCAGTGACTGTAATGATTCATCTGGTTTTGTAACCTTTTGCCACGGAGGGGGTGTTGTTCATTCATGGGATCCTTGTGATATACATGGTGATGGCACAGGGGATGCGTGGAATGATAGAGTGCCAATTATTTGTAGAACAGATATGACGGACTGGTATTGTGAACATAAGGCAGGTACTTGGGTTAAGCAGGCAACTAATAATTTGAAATGCAGCTATCCTGAATATAAATTTGACATTCATAATCAAACAGCTTATGCGCTAGATCAATACAAATTCACTGGTTACTATCTGGGAATAGGTATGCCGGATGTTAGTGATAATGAACCTGTTCCAAGTGGTGAAAGTATCACAACGAAGCCAATAGATGCTGATATTGACTATGCAATGCTTGTTACTCCTACTGAACCTTACAATGGTAACCAAGCGGGCGAGTTTGATCTATATGGTGGAGTTGATCATAAGCTTGTGAGTGCCAGTGATGTAATGATAGAAAGTCAGGATAAAGATGCACATTTATATGATAGAGTAAGTTTAAGAAATCAATCCAGTAGTGGAGATAATGACGTTTTGGCGTGCATCATCCCTGTGCAAGGTGACGGTCAGTGGAGTTTGCCAGTGTCTTATGATTCAACAACTAATGGCGTTTTATATTTGTATCCAAATATTTTGGAAGCCAAGGTTAACTTGTGTGTCAACCTGCCAACGCCTGCGACTTCAGATATCGCTTATCAATTTAAATTAGATGACTTTTCCAATTTGGAGCAAGATGATATAACACTATATCCTGCAATTGGTACACAAACCACAATTACTCAGCATATTGGACCTGATTCAGATCTGGGAGTGATTAACTTTACAGCGGGAGAATCTGGAACTCATTGTGTAGCTAAAGCATTTTACTTTAAAACAAAGCAAAAAGTTGATTGCGAGAACTTGATAAATAATAGAAATGAAACAGGAATTAACGGTGCAAATATTAGCATTAGTATGAGTGATCCAAAGGGGCAAATACATCGCATGACGCTAAAACCAAGTTCAAATATTTCTCAAACAAAAGATCGAGTTGATGCTTTGTATAAGTTAAAGTTAATTAGTCAAGAGGATGCTTTTGAAATCACTCCTGGTGATGGTGGTGATAAAAATACTTCGCTTTGTCCAGAGGGCGTTTGTAGTGATGAAACGATAACTTTTAATCCATCATAAGGAGTATTGTATGTTAAGAAAAAATATATTATCAGCCTCGATTTTGACGTTGTTAATAACTAGTACAACGTATTTAAATGCATATTGTCAGTTAATTACTCAAAAGGAAACAAAGACAGCGGCAAGTGCTAAATCTGTAGATGTAAATAATTTCAATCAGAGAGTAGCTAACAATGGCATGATTAAAATCATGCCACAAGTAACCAATGGCTTTGGTGAGAATCAAAAGCTAACCTATAAATTGCAGGATAAAGGGGGATTGCTTAAAAGCCAAGGTGTGTTGGCGATTGGGCAGATAACAACGATCGCAAATCTTGAGATTGGCGCAAAAGGAAGTAGCTATCAGCTTGAGATTAGTCCGCAGTCACTAAAAGATCACAGTGGGGTGCATCGTTTAATAGGAACATATACTAAAAATATCGAGCTTACTGTCACATCACCTGAAGCAGATGTCTCTTTGTTGTATAGAAACACAAATGATACGGATCGCCATATTATGCTGGGATACTTCATGCCGCTTATTCCGAGTGTAAATTATTATGAGCTTGCTGCAGAGCATGGTTATAACGTGGCAATCAATGCATTTGTTAAAATACAGTGCGAAACAGATAGTAGCTGCGTGCTTACAGATCAATATGGACAGCAAGCTGTAGATATTGCACATAAAGTCGATGCCGCTAAAGAAAAATATCCTCAGTTTAAATACGCAATGCTTTCAGTTACTTGGCAAGGGCTAGATAATTTTAATGTCGGATCAGCTTCTGTTGATCATATTAAGCTTTTGGCACAAACGATGGTTGATTATTTAAATCAAGCGCATTTGGATGGTATTGACTTTGACCTTGAGGCAGCACTTTCGCTCAAGCATTGGGATGGAAATGCATTAGACCAACTCATCAAACAAATACGGGAAGATAAACCTAATGTTATTGTTACGGCTGCACCCCAATTATTCAAAAATATAGATGGTAAGTATATTTTGGTAACTCAAGGGTTGAATCAAGATTATGATGTGGCAATAGAAAATGGTGATTTTGATTATGTGGTAATACAAGAAGCTTTGAGCCTGCCTGAAGAAGCTAATCCTAATATTATTTCTGAGAGCATTAAACAGCTTGAAGGTGCAGATTCTGCCGTGAAAATACCAGCAAAAACCAAACTTTTGCCAGATGTGTTATCAGGACCTAATGTTAATCCAAGCAATCCTAATAGTGTGTGGTATGCATGTGCAAACTCAAAAACGCCTGATTGTACGACTGTTTTTAAAGCAGTAGCCGAGCAATATCAAAGCTTGATTGATAATCCACAATTTGGTGGCGCAGCGACTTGGAGTATCAATCAGGATCAAAGTAATACAGCAGCTAAATCAAATCCATGGCAGTGGGCAACGACTATTGGTAATGTTATTTAATTTTTATCATATCCTGCCATTTGGCTGCTTTTGAGTGAATATTGGTTGATTTATAGTTATGTCTATTGTTTAAGCCGTTTTGGTTTAGATTAAAGGATATGCGCTAGGGGTTTTGCGTCATTGGATAAGTGGATATTGGTCATTATGCATTAAGCGAATATAAATAGGAGAATAGGCATGCGCTTAAATAAACAAATCACATTTATAGCATCATTGAGTGCATTGGCATGTATTGGTGGTTATGGTTCTCAGGCTAATTTTGTATTAATTAACGATACTGGGTATGTTCTTGATAATATGAGTTGGGAGCATGGTCTAAATAGCGACAATCATGATAGACATGAGGTGATAACAGTCCCCAGTAATGGCGAGCTAATCACCCAGCAAGTACTTGGTCAAGGTGGTGAAGATAATTATTTGGTATTGGATAAACAAGGATGTAATCAAGACGGTCACCACTGTGGCGCAATTGAATTTAGTGGGCATGATGCAGGTCATGTAGAGTCATATTTTGTAAGTAGTAATGAAGTGGTTAATAATCCAAATAAGTCAAATGCGTTTATGGAGACGGGCTCTGATAATGGCGCAGAAGGTCAGCCTCTTGCAACACCTCAAATTGCATGTGCTGTCCCTGATGCAAGTGCGAAAGCATGGAGTGATGATGCTGATAACTTTGGATATTCCTATCTATTTCCAAGTATTTTAGAAGCAAGGGTTAATCTGTGTGTACAGCTTGTAACACCAGCAAGTGCGGATACAGCTTATACATTTAAGATTGATAATGCTAATGGCTTTGCTATGAGTGATGACTTGACTCAGTGGCTACATCCGCAAATCGCAGATCGCACAACGATTACACTACCAAATTCATCAGGCACTAATTTGGGATCAGTACTATTTCATGAAGGTGATGGAGGGCAAAAGTGCGTTGTAGAGCCTTTCTACTTCAAAACAAACTCAACAGCGTGCCATGATTTGTTAGGTAATTTGAGTAATACCGGGATCAATGCTGCCCAATTGGTAATAGATGTTAACGATGCCTCTGGTAAACAGTATAGTTTTACTCTCAGACCATATGTAAATATGGAGTATGCGCAAGATGGTTCAGTCAATGGTGTTTATGCGTTAGGACTGGTAGCACAAGGCACGCAGTTCAGCATTGTACCAAATGATGCAGGTATTAAGCCTTACCCAAATGCATCAGCTTGTGCAAAAGGCGTATGTTCAAATACCACCATTACATTTAATCCAAATAGTTGAAGATAAGGTTTTGTATGAAGTATAAATTTAAGTTAAGCCTGATAAGCTGCCTTTTTTTGTCAGCTATCAGTTATGGGCTGAGTGCCGAAAGCGTATCAGCACCAGTTGATGTGCATCATACTAGAGCAGCACTTAAAGTTCAGAGAAATACATCATCTCAAGATGATGAAAAATCAAATTACAAAGGTTCGCAGGCGGATAATAAAACGATTAAAAGTTTAAGTGAGAGTGTCAATCCGGCAACCGGTGCATTGAGTGTTTCATTACCATTATTATCGGTTAAGGGCTTTATTCCTTTAGATGTCAGTGTGAGCTTTAGTGCAGGCAGCTCTGGCATGTTAGGACTTCCTAATGGTTGGCAATTTAATATTGATTCTGTGGTGCCAGGCAAATCAGTGACATTTAATGGTAGAACTTATGTGATTGATTTTAATTGGAGTGATAGCACGGGTTATCAATCAGGGCTTAAATATTTGAATCAACATGGTGTATTGTTTAAAGATATGATCACTAATACACCGTTGCCTGCAAGTTTTGCTGATTCAAGAGCTTATCGTTATCGATTGAGTATGCCGGATGGTTCGGCGGACTACTTTGATGCCACGGGCAAGCTGATTGCCAAAGGAGATCGTTTTGGTAATCATATTCGTTATGACTATAATGATCCAGAGATGGGTGTTCAGCATAACTACCTAAAATCAATTACCGATAGCTTGGGGCAGGTATTTAACTTTGGCTATAGTGCTAATGAACTAAGTGTTAGCACTGTTGATAGTCAAAATAGATCACATACGCAAAGCTTAGCTTTCAATCAAAATGGCATACTGTCATACACCGATGCGTTAGGCTTTATCACACAGTTAAATTATCAGACACGTAATGGCGTCCCAGTCGTTAACCAGATTATTTATCCTAATGGACTGGAAACAGATATCACCTACCAAGATCTACACTTTAAAACGGCTGATGGTAAGGTGGGTGCCTTAAATGCGGTAGCAACAATTAACCATATTGATCATGTTAATGCTCATCAGGTCTTGGCAGAAGCAGACTATGGTTTTAGTGAGAGTAACTTCACAGGCTATCCAAATTATCCGTTATCAGATGATAAAGACAGTTTAATGGAAAGTAATAATCCAGATTATCGCTATACGGTAACGGTTACTGAGCATAGCTCAACGGCGAGTAATGCGATGGGTGTTCGTAAAATACAGACGATTTATAACGCGATGAGTGAGCCGGTTGAGCAGGATGTTTATTTGCCTGGAGATAGCGAGAACACACCGACATATAAAACAACGAGTAGCTATCAGTTGATTCCGGATAAACATGCACAAACGGTGAATTATAATAAACCGATTATACAGACGAGTGCTATTTATGATGCTGCTACTAAAGTATATACAACGCTAAGTAAGACCAACTATACCTATGATAATTATGGCAATACCTTAACAACAGATACTTTCAAATATAATCCGCTGATACAAAAACTAGTTGAGTCAACTAAGTCAATAAATACCTATGATCCAACTTTTAATCAAACATTGACAACGATTAACATGACATGGAATCCGCTGAATAATACATTTGATACAAAATCTGTACAAAACACCTTGTCAAATGATCACAAGAATGTGCTTCAAAGCACACTGTATGATGGGGATATTAATGCTACTAACGGCTGGAAAAGTACCGATTATAACTATGACAGCCATGGCGATGTCATACAAACTACGGTGAAGTGGAGCCAATCAGGTCATGCTGGGGTGACATCAAGTACGGTTAAAGATAACTTTAGCTATGATCCAAACAAACGTTTGGAAACAATAACGCATACTGATGCCTTAGGCAGTGTGACCACGAAGATAAGTGATAGCATAACAGGCGATCTGTTGAGTCAAACTTCAGCACTGGGTAATATCGTAACATCTAGTTATGATTTAGATGGAAGAGTCTTGAAAAAGACACTGCCAGCAGGGCAAAGCATTACCTATCAATATGAGGATTACCAAAAAGATAAACAAAATAGCGTAACGGAGATCTCTCCATTGGGCGCTAAGACCACAACACAATATGACGCCTCAAATCACAAAATAACAACGTATAGCAACACGGATCCCAATAATGTTAACGACATGGTACTGCAAGAAAGTGATCGCTATAATGCCTACGGTGAACTAGTACAGAAAAAGGATGTCTTGGGTAATGTAACAAGTTATAGCTATAATGCATTGTCCTTACCAACGGCTCAAACCGATAGCGATGGTAATGTAACGACGATGCAATATGATTTTGCACATTTAAGTCAAACAAGCTTTGTTAATGGCATCAAAACTAAGATAGTTATTTATAACGCCGATAAAAAACCGCTAAAGACAATGAGTTATCCAAACAGTCATAATCCACTGCAACCACATTATCATTTGGAAGAAATATCGACCTTAGATGGTAATAATCAAGTATTGCAAACAATACATAACAAAGTAGATGATAATACCGGGGCGGTGACCGTTCTTAATACGCTAACCAGTAGCTATACGCCTGATGGTAAAACCCAAAGTCAAATCTTGCAAAGTGGGCAGTCTAAAGAAACGATAACAGCAGAGTATGATCTATTAGATGACGTGCTAGATAAAACAAAAACACTTGATTTTAGTGACAGCACGGGGAGTCATCATGATGTTACGCAGCGTGATCATTTTAGCTATGATGCGACAGGCGAGCTGATCGCTGAAACCAATCAAGCAGGTCAATCGATTAACTATAGCTATGATCAAGATGGCAATAAAGTCACTGAGACACGTCTTGATGGTACGGTTGTGCATTTTACTTATGATAAAGATGGAAACCTTACTACTAAAACATATACCGATAATAGTGGTAAACATAGTTACAACTACAGCTATGATCCCGATGGCAATAAAACTTATGAAAGTCTCGATGGTCAAGGCATTAAGATAAGCTATACACTCTCAGGATTACAAACGGCAACTAGCTACCCCGATGGTAAAGTGGCAACTGCAACTTATAATAAATATGGGCAACTTCTATCAAGCACCGATGTGAATGGTCAACAAACCACAATGACGTATCTTAAAGATGGCAAGCTTGATACGGTGAGTAATAATCAAGATAAAGTAACCTACCTATATAGTACCCAAGATAAACCCAATGAGAATAATCAATATGGCGCACTTATTGCTAAGGATTATCAGGGGATTTATACACAGCAGTTTACAGCAGATGCATTTGGTCAAGAGCATGAACTAAAGCAAATTGATAGCTTAGGCACAACACTCCTTGATGTCGTTAATACCTTTGACGCAAAGGGCATGTTAACTGATGTTACGGCAACTTCAGATAAGGCGCCAAATGATCCCAATGTTAACTATGTCAAACACTATACTTATGATGAGTTGAATCAATTGATTAAGGAGAAAACTGATAACTTACAGCACCAACCGCTAACAAGTACTGAATTTATTTATGATGGCAATGGTAATATTCTCAGTAAAGTTAAAGATGCTAAGACGACAACCTATCAATACAACAACCTTGATCAACTGGTTTCTTATACCGAAGATGGTAGTACATACACGCCCAAGTATAATGCCAATGGTGATGAGGTTGATGATGGCAAAGGCACAAGCTATCAGTTTAATGGCATAAGTCAGCTAATTGGTGTGCAAAATCAAGCGACGCATCTTGCGTATGATTACTATGCCAATGGCTTAAGAGCAGATCGTATAAACTCGACCGGTGATCATCATCGTTATTACTATACTGGAGATACCATCAGTGCCGTCAATGATTTAACACATCCAGATAATGTTAGCTTTTTCCTTGATGGCAAAAATCGTATTCATGCTTATAGCGTGAGCTAGTTTCGTTGTGTATAACTTTTGATCTTTATAAGGACGATGCTAAATGAATAAAAAACGATATCAAAAAGCTGCGGTAATAACGAACTGTATACTAGCAATGCTAACTGCTCAGATCAGTTTTGCACAAGAGTTGTTAACATCAGGCAAAAGTAATATTTATTATGCGAATGATGGCAAAAGCAATAGTTTAACTTTGGATAAGCCAATCAATAGTAATGCAGCTGCTGCTATAGAAGGCACAACAGATTATCAAGCCTATGGCGTGCATTTAAATGGGCTCAAAACCAATGTAGCAACTAACTTTAGCTACAATGGTGAGTATCAGGATCCTGCTTCTGATTTAGTTTATTTAAGAGCGCGTGACTATGATGCGGGAACACAACGATTTATCGCACAAGATAGTGCCAATGTTTGGAATAAATATAATTTTGCCGATAGCAACCCGATTATGAATATTGATCCAAGTGGGCATATGCCAGCATGGCTTAACTACACCTTAAACGGGTTAGGAATTGCTGGTGCAATTGTCGCAGGTGTTGCTAGTGGCGGTGCAGCAGTGCCATTGATCGCGGCAGGTTTAGGGGGCGCTTCAGGTGTTGCAGGTATTGTTGCTCAAGCAGCTGGGAATAATACAGACTTGCAGACAGCATCATTGGTGCTAGGGCTTGCAAGTATGGGATTTGATGTCGCTTCTGGGATTTCTTCAGCAGCTGGAAGAGCTGGTGGAGCTGGTGAAATCAGAGCACCTCAATTGTTTGATGGTGAAGTTCAAGAATCTACTGTTGCTCATTTATCATCTGTAAGGTCTGCTGAAGTGACATCACATATACCTGTATCTTATAATTATTCACCTCAACGATTAAATGATACTAACCTTGCGCGATTAAACGAATTTTTAAATCATCAAAACATCTCCGAAGAAGGTTGGTCGAATATTGTTGAGTCAAACTACGGCACCTATAATGTATACGATTATAATCAAGTTGTACCATCGATTAGAGAGACAATGACTCATGTAGATAATTGGCTTACGAATAATATGGGTGCATTATCTGGTGAACAAATTGTTATGCTGGAATGTCGCAAGACTAAGAATTCGTTGCTATATGATTTTACTGAACAGGCATTTCTTCGTAAATGGATTCAATATCATGTAGACAGACAGACACAATTCATTGAAATTTGCGCATTCAATTCTGCTAAGTCATTCCCTCAATTGAGAGCCTTAGTACTTGGTTATGAAAATCCTCTAAACTATTCTTTGATCGATTTCGATTATATATCATTAGATGGTGCTGTATGATGTGTAAGAAGCTTTTAGAGTTGAGTGCCTATTTCTTTTTGATTGGAATGACACAGATCAGTTTTGCACAAGAGTTGTTAGCAACAGGCACAAATGATATTTATTATGTGAATAATGGCAAAAGTAATAGTTTAACCTTGGATAAACCAACTAATAGTAATGCAGTAGTTGCCATTCAAAGCACGACAGATTATCAAGCCTATGGTGTGCATTCTGATACGCTTAACACCAATGTAGCAACGAACTTTAGCTATAATGGGGAATATCAGGATCCGAGTTCTGATTTGGTGTATTTAAGAGCACGTGATTATGATGCGGGAACACAACGATTTATCACGCAAGATAATGCCAATGTTTGGAATAAGTATAACTTTGCTGATAGCAATCCGATTATGAATATTGATCCAAGTGGGCATTTTTCTATGTCCAATGTATGGCATCATGCAACAAGTGGATTATTTATGACACTGATCATGTCTGGCGTTATATTCACTGGAGGATATCTGGGTATTGCTGAGCTTGCTGCCTTAGGTGCTGAGAGTGTTGCGACTTCAGAGGTAGCAGGAGTTGCCACAGAGGGGCTTGAAGCTGGTGCTACTGCTACTGCAGAGGCAACTGATGTAGCGGAAGGATCATCTGCAGCATTAACGCAATCTGCAAATGATGATGTTCAAGCGTCTGAAGCGGGAGTTGATGCTCAAGCAGGTGATAGTCAACTAAATGAAGGTATATACACGCGTGTGACTGCCGAAGCTACTAACCCAAATGAAGCAAAGTTTTTTTCATGTGTATCACGCAAAACCGAGTTGCGTTTTGGCTTATTAGGTGAAGCAGCAAGTGCTGTTGGTGTGACTGGCACCTATGGCAGTCATTTTTCACCATTCTTAAAAAAATACGAATCAATATGGACCGTCTTAGACTATGTTGGCGGTGGCGCTGCATTTGGATTGATTAAAGGGTTGAAGTTCGCAGACTATGTTGAAAATGCAGCTCAGACATCAAATTATCTTCTGCGCGGCGCAAATGGCCTCAATCAACTTATGTTATCTGGGGTTCGTTGTTTTTCTAGCCGTATTGCTGAAACTAATTTTATGCGCTCAGCCACGGCAGGATTCTCATATGTGATTGTGAAAATGCCACTTCTTTTAGGGGCGTACTCAGCGACTGATGCTGTTTATAATGCGACTAACCATGGAGAGGAGTTACCTGATGGCTTTTAAAGATCCATTTGCATAGTGCGGTAAGCAAGTTATTGCTGAAAGCATCAATAGAACTGACGTTTACGGTTGAAGGTATGAATAAACAGCGGATTATTTTTGTAAGTATTGGTATCTGTCTTATAGCATTATTAACAAAACAAATAAGTTATGCTCACACAGCAAGACCTAGCATCAGACTTTATTATCTTGCTAACGGCAAAAGCAACAGTTTGACTTTGGCTAAGCCAGCTAATAATGCGGCAGTTGCTATCCAAGGCACGATAGATTATCAAGCCTATGGCGTGCACCCTAATACGCTCAATACCAATGTAGCAACAAATTTTAGCTACAATAGTGAGTATCAAGATCCTGCTTCTGATTTATTATATTTAAGGGCACGTGATTATGATGCCAATACACAGCGGTTTATCGCCCAAGATAGTGCCAATGTCTGGAATAAATATAACTTTGTTGATAGCAATCCGGTTATGAATGTTGATCCAAGTGGCCATATGAGTTTAAACACTATTGGGCTGTTAATGACAGTTGTTGTATCCTTAGCTAGCGTTCCTGTTACAAATGGAACTTCTTTGATTGTGTTAGCTGAAACAGGAGCAAGTGTTTCTAATATTTTGTTTGGTATTAATGACATAATTCACCATAGCTACTATGCTGCAGCTGGTGATTTCGCTATGGCTATAGGCGGTATGATCGGTGTCTATTCAGCCCAGGATAGTATATTCCCATTAGGGAGAAAAGCTTTGCTATCTAGACAAGCTAGACAATTATCTGAGGATGAGGAAACAGTTATAGATATTGATAGTGAAGAGTTAAACGCTGCTAAGGTGACTAGAAGTAGTGCGGGATCAAATATTTTATTGGGTGTTGGTTCAGGGTTGAAAACATATCAAGACAATGATGGGAATCATTTTAACTTGAGTGACTTTGCAAGATTTACATTAATCAATGGTGCGGCAGGATTTACAGGTGGTCTAATTTATGGAGGGGTGAGTGGTAGAATGGGCGAGGTTAATGGCATGCTTAAAAAAGTTGTCTATGGGGCATTAAGAACAACACTTAATGGTGCGGTTGGCATGACAGGCAATATGATTAATAGTGCAATTAGTCATGATATTAACTGGAAAAATACAGCGGTTAATCTTGCTGCGGCACCACTTATGGGCGCATATTCTGGATTCTCACAAACTTACTTAGGTAATTACCCCAATAGTAGGTTAGCAAGAGCGATGAGATTTACTTATCTTAATTTAAAGACACCAATATTTGGTGCTTTGCTTAGTGGAGATATATCTGAGTTATGATTGAAATATATGGCAACCACCCAGCAGCATGATTAATAAACAAAATTGCTTATATTTAAATCTGTTTCCCTGTGCGTTTTTAGACCTGCTAGTGCCGCATATTCAAGATACGCGAATACTTTAGAAATGGGGTAATGCGCCATAAAATATGGGATTTACAGCTGGAGTTACAAGTAAACTCAAGTAATCGCGTGTTTAAAAGTTGTAGCACTAGGCAGTTACAATATATGTTTATTTTGTCTATATAAATTTAGATATAAGCGCGTAATCTCGTGACTGGGATAGATAGCATGTTTGAATAAATGTGAAACAAATCAAATTAAATTAAAAATGTTTCATATTGAGTGAGTGAGGTAGATTATGAAGTTTAAAATTCAGCTTATAAGAAATAAATTGATGATTAGTGGCGCTTTGTCAGTTTGGTTACCATTTCTTATTATTTTATGTATTGTTGCTAGTGTTGAAAGTTCATTTGCTAAAGAGGCTTGGGTTGACAATAATACTGCAGCCAACTTGTATTATATCAATAATGGCAAAAGCAATAGTTTAACTTTGGTTAAGCCAACTCATAGCAATGCAGCCGTTGCTATAGAAGGCACGACAGATTATCAAGCCTACGGTGTGCATTCTGATACCCTAAAAATAAATGTAGCAACCAGCTTTAGCTACGATGGTGAGTATCAGGATCCAACTTCTGATTTGGTGTATTTAAGGGCACGTGATTATGATCCAACTACACAACGATTTATTACGCAAGATAGTGCCAATGTTTGGAATAAATATAACTTTGCCGATAGCAATCCGATTATGAATATTGATCCAAGTGGTCACCTAAGTAAAGAAGCAGTAAATACGATACTTGGTATATCTTTGATACTAGCAGGTATTGCTACGCCTTGGTTGCTAGGTGCTTTTGCTCCAGCGGCAGAAGCTGCGGTTGCGGAGGGTGAAGCTGCTGAATCTATTGCAGATGGTGTTGTGACTGCTAATGAAGCTGATTCTAGTGTTCCAATTGATAGTTCTAGTGTGTCAACTGATAACGCAGAAAAGGTATTTGAAGAGCAATCAACGCGTTATGGACTAAAGTCTTATCCTGTTACTTTTGTCGGCAATGGGGTACAGGCACTTATTCAGAGAAAGACAATGACGCCAACTGCATATCTAGAAATGGGGCTTGAGGATATTGGTGGTGCTTTTGGTACCTTAGGTATGATAAATCCTAGTTGGGCTAAATCTTTTGGTTTATTAGATAACGGACTTGAGGGAGTGGCAACGGCATTATCTGCTGAGACGGTTGGTGGCTCATCAATGCTTGCAGGGATAGCTAGTGGATTTGGGTCAGGGGGGGTAAGCGGATTGATAGGAGGTGTTTTTGTTAAGAATATATGGAAGACTTTTTTAAAGTATAATTTAAGCGCAGGTACGAGGTTTGTTGGCTCTATTGGCATATTTGCGGCACGGGGTGCAGCAATGGAGGCAGCAAGAGAAGGGGTAATGTCAGCAGTGTCATGGAGAAATGAAATGTCTGTTAAAAATATCTTAATGTCCTCAGGGGTTACAGCAGTGGAAGGTGGGATGTTTACCGCGGCGGAATTAAACTTCTCTAGCTTGAAAACTGTACGTAGTTATGCATTTTCTTATAATGTAGGAGGGGCAGTTTTTCAGGTAGGTATTCCGTTTTTAATCTAATAAATAAAGCAACCATCAGATACGTGTAGGTAAAATGAAATCATATCTAACAAATACAATAATAGTAAGCACCCTTGCATTTTTAACCTTAGCTGGAAGTGTGAAAAATAGTTTTTCCCAAGAGGTTTTCATAAAGAATGATAGTCACACTAACTTGTATTATGCGAATAATGGCAAAAGCAATAGTTTAACCTTGACTAAGTCTAATAATGATGCAGCAGTTGCTATCCAAGGCACGACAGACTATCAAGCGTATGGTGTGCATCCAAATACACTCAACACTAATGTGGCAACTAACTTTAGCTACAATGATGAGTATCAGGATCCAAACTCTAATTTGGTGTATTTAAGAGCGCGTGATTATGATGCAAATACACAGCGTTTTATCGCCCAAGATAGTGCCAATGTTTGGAACAAGTATAACTTTGCTGATAGCAATCCGATTATGAATATTGATCCAAGTGGGCATATGCCAGCATGGCTTAATTATACCTTAAATAGTTTGGGAGTAATTGTTGGAATTGCAGGTGCTGTAATGAGTGGAGGGTCTAGCCTAGAAGGTGCTGCTCTTGCTGCAGCCAACATGGCTAGAGTATCAGGGATCATGGGTGCGGCTTCGGGAGCGTTTGGTATAGCAGGGCAAGTTGTGGCAGATACAAAAGCAGATGGAGAAGGTACAGCAAATATTTTAAACAATATTTCATTTGGACTTGGCGTGATTAGCATGGTTGCTGATGCTGTGAGTATTGTTAGTGTTGCTAATATAAACGATACTAATGCTTCAGAGTCATTGTTAGAAGGAGAGGATATTACTGCAAAATTATCTTCTATTAACCCAACTGAAGGATATATCTATCGTGATAAGAGTGGCTTACATAAAATGTTAGCATTTGAACATATCAATGACGAAAGAAAATTATTAGTAGCAAACTATAAGAGAGCATTCCGAATAAATGGATTCATAAATAGAAATCTAAAAGCAAACACATCGATGTTTGAAGTTAAGTATATGGATAAAAATTATATACTTGCAAGAATGGATCCTATAAAAAAATTAAACTATGACGAAGTAATAAATGTGAAAAACAACATTAACTATATATTCATCAACAATTTAAGACCACCTCCTTTGAGAATAGTTCTGCCGTCAAGAAGTGAACTTAATTGTTGGCAAGCTACTGATAGGTTGATAAAGCAAAGTGGAGATTTTAGATGGAGATAAGTGATGTTTAAGGTTTTTGGTTATTTTATTAGTGTCAGCGTGAAGCAGTGCAAAAATATCGTCAGGAAATGGTCTTAAAAAGATTATTGGTTGAAGGTTTCCTCATTTTTGTCCGAGCTGAGACTTGTAAACAGGATGTTAAATACGGTTACAAACTTCGTGGTATCAACATTTGTATATGTATCGCAAGATATTGTAATCTAAGGCGTAAATTCTATTGGAGTGTTTTAATGCTTAGAAAAATTTTACTATACGCTTGCTTGATTATCGTTAGCACTTTGGCAGTGTATGCACAAAAGGTTGATGTTAACACAACTAAAACAACTGAAAAATCAATGCCACCATTAACAGCTGAAGCATCATTATCGCAGCCTTGGTTTGGTTTTGTGTCACTTTCAGATGATGCTCATGAAGCGGTTTATATAGAGAAAAAAGGTCAAAAAGACAAAAAAACGGGTAAGTGGCAGTGGCGTTATCAGCTTTTTTACGTCAAGCATATTAATGCTAAGTCTATGATAGACGCGCAAAAGCTTTTTAATTTTAATGTATTGAGTGTCTCGTGGTTTCCAGATGCGCATAAATTACTGTTTGTTAAAGAACAACATGATCAATTAAGCTTGTGTGTTTACGATATCAAACTTAATAAGTTATATCCATTGCAAATGCCTTTGCAAGGGTTGGAAAGCTATCAGATCTCACCTAATGGGCAAATGATTGCAGTGAGTATTCATGAGGATAAGCGTGACAATCTGTCGGTACTTGACTCAGCAACAATGCATGCAGGTAATAAACTTTATGTGTTAATGCTTTCAAAAGATAAAACGCATGTTCAAAGCATTAAAGCGCTAAGCCAGTCAGGTGATTATGTGATGAATGATCGTTTGACGTGGTTAAAAGATAGTAGCGGTATTCTCTTTGTTAGTGCGCATTCATTGGCGCCAGAGCGCTCAAGAAAGCGCGAGATTAAGCGTGTTGATTTAGTAGGGCATGTGATGAATTTAACAAAAAATGAAGGTTATTATGATCAACCAGTTTTATCAAATGATGGTCAAAGTCTCGCCTATTTTTACAATCGATTACCAAAAGGCTATCAATATGCAGATTACCTTCTAAGATACAGCAATCAGCTGTGTGTTTTGAATTTAAATGATCATCAACAGCGATGTTTGGAGCCTTTGTTTGAGGGAGGCGCTCAGTTATTAGCATGGAATCAAAAAGATGAGTATCTTTTGATGGTGCAAGATGATCATTTAACGAAGCGTCTTGTTAAGGTAAATATTAAAACATCAGAGATTGTGTCATTAACCCATGACGTATCAGTTGTTAGCCCTGTTATTAACAATCAAGCAACAGCTATTGGCTATATGCAAATGAGTAGCAATAAAGCACCTGAAGCCGTCGTCAGCCGTTTAGATGAATTTTCACCGCAAGTGATTAATTCGCAAAGAAAACTGCCCTATACATTAGGGCACACAGAAATAATACATTGGGTTGGTAGTAGTAAAGAAAATGTTGAAGGTTTTTTGACGTATCCACCAAACTATAAAAAAGGGCAAAAATATCCACTAGTTGTTGCCGTCCATGGTGGGCCTGCTAACCATTGGTGGGGCAGTTTTATTGGCTCGCCCCATACTTTGGATACACCTTTTTGTGTGGGGTGTATGGCAGCAGAGGGTTATATAGTCTTTAGACCGAATGTGCATGGTAGTACGGGCTATGGTGTGGCGTTTATGACGTCGAATTATCGCAAAATTGGTCAAATTGACTTGGAGGACATTACCCTTGGTGTTAAGCATTTAATCGCCGAGGGGATTGTTGATTCTAAACGTATTGGCATCTGGGGCTGGAGCTATGGTGGATTTCTAGCGGCAGTCGCAATGCAACATTCTGATTTATTTAAAACAGCAATTGATGGTGCTGGTGTCAATGATTTGGTTAGCCTTGAGGGTACTTCGGATTATCATACACTGACTTATCTTATGGGGGTGCCTTTTTGGCAAGATGCTAAACCCTGGGTAAATATATCACCGGTTTTACATGTGGGTTCAGTTCACGGCAGCATATTGATTCAAGGGGGGGATAGAGATAGTGAGGTGCCGCTTAGTCAATCATTAGAATTATATTATGCTTTAAAACAAGCGCATAAAAAGGTGTCACTAAAAATCTATCGTGATCAAGGACATGAGTTTTCAGATCCTAATCAGTTGTTATTAGGGATGAAAGACACGGCAAATTGGTTTAGGCAAAACCTCTATACCCATCGTAAATCATTTTGCGGTGTTTAGTTGCAAAGCAGTTTATGAGGATTTTACAAAGTTGGATTGCAGGTAATAGCTAGGACTATTGCCAAAATTATCCTAAGACATAGGGACATGATTAGCAATCGCCTGACCCATGCTAATTTTGCTGTTTATCTGCGTTTGCCATGTGATTTTTTCATCAGGGAAAAGCGTGATAATGGTTGAACCAAAATTAAACAAACCAATCTCATCACCCTTATTAAAGTGTAAGTTTTGTCCAGAGTAATCAAAGTGTGTGATTTTGCTATAGTAGTTAGGGGCAACTAATTTATGCCATACTGTTTCAATGCCAGCAACGAGCATTGCACCCACAAAAATAACGGCAATCTCACCAATAGCAGTATCAAAGTAACAAATTAAGCGTTCATTCTTGGCAAAAAGTCCATCGATATTTTCTGCAGTTAACTCATTGACTGAGAATAATTTGCCTGGAACATAGGTCATGCGTGTGAGCTTCCCATCAACTGGCATATGCACGCGATGATAATCTGAAGGGGACAAATAAATCACTGAAAAATCAGTATAGTTTTCTTTTGCAGTGTCAGCGGTAAGTGCTTTTAATGGGAAATACTTGCCCTTGGCTTGGATGAGCTTGCCTTCTGTGATTTTGCCAGCTTGCGTGATCTTACCATCGGCTGGTGAGATAATGCTTTTATCATTTAAGTCAATAGGGCGCGCTTCAGGTTTTAATCTGCGGGTGAAAAAATCATTAAAGCTTGCGTACTCAGTGGGATCTTCGATTAATGCATCGTTTAAGTCGATATTAAAACGTTTCATCGCAAGGTGAATTAATTTATTTTTAATGGTTGGATTTTCACAATTAGCTAACTTGCCAGCAAGGCGTGATAAACAGGCTTGAGGTAATATTTTTTGAAGCGTTAGAAATAAGGTATCTTTAAACATGCAGTATTAAGCGATATATTTTTGGTTGGCATTGTAAATTATTTTACATCTGCCAGCCACTGATTTATTGTGAGCAGGTTTTTTAGAGGTAAATGGGCTTTTTTAAGGGTGAGTTTATGAATATTAGTATTTTTGATTTGTTTTCTATTGGCGTGGGACCTTCATCATCACACACAGTGGGTCCAATGCGCGCAGCCTTTCGATTTTTACAAAAACATCAAGCTGCATTGCAAGAGACTACGCGTTTTACGATTGAGCTTTTTGGTTCATTAGCACTTACAGGGAAAGGGCATAAAACAGATTATGCGTGTATTTTGGGATCTGCAGGCTTTGAACCCTTTAGTATTGATATTAATGAAGCAGCGCTTTGTTATGATCAGATTCTTAAAACCAAAAAAATAAAGCTATTGGGATCTTATGAGATTGATTTTGATTATACGACTGATTTGATATTTCACTATAATGAGGCGCTACCAGAGCATGCTAATGGCATGTTGTTTACGTTATGGAATGCGCAAGGTGAAAAGCTTGGTATATTAAAGTATTTCTCAGTTGGTGGCGGCTTTATCTTAGATGAGCATGAAATGCATAGTCATAATGATCCAGCTCCCGTTGATGCGCATGCTGTACCCTATCCATTTGCAACAGCTAAAGAGTTGTTAGATCTATGTGAGAAACACCAGATGAGTATTGCTGATTTAATGATGGCAAATGAATGTGCGTTACGTGATAAAAATGAAGTCGAAGAGGGTGTGTTGGCAATCTGGCAGGTGATGGATCAGTCCATTGAGAAAGGATTGCAAACAGATGGTGAGCTACCCGGTGGGCTTAAGGTTAAACGTCGTGCGTATAAACTTAAAAAGCGTTTAGAAGAATCGCGTTTAGATGTTAAAGATCTTAATTGGCTCAATGTTTTTGCCATTGCTGTTAATGAAGAAAATGCCGCCGGCGGCAAGGTGGTCACAGCGCCTACCAATGGTGCAGCAGGTGTTATTCCTGCAGTATTAAAACATCATATATTAAGCCACCCCTTTACCACTAAAAAAGAGATTATGGATTATTTATTAACGACGGCAGCGATTGGTGTTTTATTTAAAAAAGGTGCTTCAATATCAGCGGCTGAAGTAGGTTGTCAAGGTGAAGTGGGTGTAGCATGCTCTATGGCGGCAGCAGGACTTTGCGCGATTCTAGGAGGTAGTGTTGAGCAAGTCGAAAATGCCGCAGAGATGGGAATGGAGCATAATTTAGGCTTAACCTGTGATCCGATTGGTGGTTTGGTGCAAATCCCGTGCATTGAACGCAATGCCATGGGTGCGGTACAAGCGGTTAATGCCGCTAAGCTTTCGCTACTTGGCGATGGTGAGCATCATGTGAGCTTAGATCAAGTGATTCAGACAATGAAAGAAACCGGTAAAGATATGTCAACCAAATATAAAGAAACATCATTAGGTGGCTTAGCTGTGAATTTGCCCGCATGTTAGTGATATAAAAAATTCAAAATACAAAAATTCTGACATAGGAAGCGTCAATGTCTGCTATACAAAGGGTTTAACTTTGTTTATTCTAACAGTTAATATCTTTGGAGAAAAATTACATATAGGGAGAATATCATGCAAATACTATCGACAAATGTCTATATTGGACCAAATATCTATGCCAACTTTCCAGTTATTAGGCATGTAATTGATTTAGGTATACTAGAAGAGTGGCCATCGGCAAAGCTTGGTGCTGATTTTATTGATGCCTTAGTTGAAGCGCTTCCAGGACTGAAAGAACATGGTTGTTCCTATCGTGAAGCAGGTGGCTTTATAAGGCGCATGCGTGAGGATGAAGGCACATGGTTGGGGCATATTTGGGAACATGTCGCGATTGAACTTCAGGATGTTGCGGGTAGCAATGTAAGCTTTGGTAAAACACGTAGTACCGGTGAGCCAAGACAATACAATATGGTGTTTGAGTATAAGCAAAAAGATGTTGGTTTGCAGGCGAGCTTCTTAGCGCGTGATTTATTGATCTCGCTTTTACCTCAAGAGCTACAACAAGCGCTTAATGTCGATCTTAAAGATTTTGACTTTGAAAATGAGAGGATTCGCTTTATTAAGTTTGCCCAAAGTAAAGAGTTTGGCCCAAGTACTGGATCATTAGTGGAAGCAGCAACAAAGCGCGACATCCCATATATTCGATTAAATGAACATTCTTTGGTGCAGTTTGGTCATGGCAAGTATCAAAACCGTATTCAAGCGACGATTACCGGTGAAACCAAACATATTGCTGTTGAGATATCATGTGATAAAGAGCAAACTAATACGATTTTAAATGGTTTGGGGCTCCCTGTGCCAAAACAACGCAGTGTGCGCTATGAAAGTGATGCATTATCGGTTGCCCGCCACTTAGGTTATCCACTAGTGGTTAAACCATTAAATGGTAACCATGGTCGTGGCATAAGCATTAATATTCAAAGTGATGAAAGTTTGAAACAAGCATTTGCAGTGGCAAAAGAGCATGGCCGTTGGGTTATTTTAGAGCAATACATCGAAGGTTTTGATCATCGTATGCTAGTAGTCAATGGCAAATTAGTGGCGGTAGCAAAGCGCGTACCTGGACATGTTGTTGGTGACGGTAAGCATACGATTGCTGAGCTTATTGATATTGTCAATGAAGACCCAAGGCGTGGTGTCGGGCACGAAAAGGTATTAACACGTCTTGAGCTTGATCATCAAGCGCTAACACTTTTAGAAAAAGCCGGATTCACGCCAGAGAGTATTTTAGCCAGTGGTGAGATTTGTTATTTGCGTAAAACGGCGAATCTCTCAACTGGTGGTACGGCGATTGATTTAACCGATGTGGTGCATCCGGATAATCGCGAGATGGCAGAGCGCGCAGTTACTGCCATTGGTTTGGATGTTGGTGGCGTTGATTTCTTATCTCCTGATATTACCCAATCATATCAAGAAGTCGGTGGTGGGATTTGTGAGGTTAATGCAGCACCCGGCTTTAGAATGCATGTATCACCAAGTGAAGGCTATCCTCGCGATGTGGCAGGGGCGGTGATGGATATGTTATTTCCTGATACAGAGCGTGCACGTATTCCAATTGCAGCCATTACTGGCACCAATGGTAAAACAACAACAACGCGTATGGTTGCCCATATGTGGAAAATCGCTGGTAAATGTGTGGGCTTTACCACAACCGATGGCGTTTATGTCAATGGTAAATTAAGTGTCGCAGGAGACATGACAGGACCTAAGTCCGCACAAATGGTGTTGCGTGATCCGAATGTTGATGTGGCTGTATTTGAAACGGCACGTGGCGGGCTGCTAAGAAGTGGTCTTGGCTATGATTATTGCAATGTTGGTGCTTGTATTAATATTGCTGAGGATCATATGGGACTTAAAGGTATTAATACCTTAGAAGAATTAGCAGAAGTTAAACGTATCGTGACAGATGCCGCTCGCGATGTCGCCGTTTTAAATGCTGATGATCCGCATTGCTTAAGATTATCAGCTTACACGCAAGCTGAGCATATTATGTATGTGACTATGAATCCAGAGCATGCTTTGGTCAAAGAACATATTCGTGCAGGGGGTAAGGCCGTTGTTATTGAAAAAGGTGTTAACGGAGATATGATCACTATCTTTGATAATCATATTCACATGCCGGTATTATGGACGCATTTAATCCCCGCAACGATGGAAGGGCGAGCTGTTCACAATGTACAAAATGCGATGTTTGCCGTGGCGATTGCCTATAGTATGAATATGAGTCTAGATGATATCAAAAATGGTCTAAGAACCTTTACAACCTCGTTTTATCAAGCGCCAGGACGCATGAACTGGTTTGATGAGCATCCATTTAAGGTCTTAATGGACTATGGTCATAACCCAGCTGCCGTATTAGCGATGGGTAAGTTGGTTGAGCAGATTGATGCTAAGGGCATTAAAACCTGCGTGATTGCAGCTCCAGGGGATAGACGAGATCAGGATATTGCCAATATTGCCAAAGCGGTAGCGCCTTATTTTGATCAGTTTATCTGTAAGCAAGATGATGGTTTAAGAGGACGCAAATCTGGTGAAATTCCACGTAAATTAAAAGAAGCATTGCTAGAAGCTGGAGTTTCTGAAAATAACATTCAGATTATTGAAAGCGAACAAGAAGCGGTTGATCATGCGTTAGAGCATGCGAATGTTGGTGATCTTCTTGTCGTATTTGCGGATAATATCAAACGTACTTGGAAGCAAATTATTCACTTTAACAGAGAAGGTGAAGCATCTGAAAGCACGAAGACCATAAAATCTAATACGACCATTGAACTGAGTAAAAACCATGGATTAGCACAAGAGATTGTACAGATGATGCAAGATGGTATTATCGCTGATGAACGAGGTGTGCGCCTTGTAGCAACTGTTGAAGAAGATGCTGATTAAGTAGGTGTAATGATGCGTGAAATTCCTGAAGGCTACTCAAGACGCTTAGTCGGGCCTAACTTGTTTTTTAATGAAACGGGTGTTGTACTAGATGTTCCGCTTAAAACCGAGCAAGAAGAACTTGTTAAAATATGGCAAACTAACTGTGAACGGCTGCTACCTTTACTTGGGCTTAGTGAATATAAGCTAGCGCATAAGATATATAGCGAGGGTTTGCGTTTAGCGTTTACCGCACCCTGTGATATCTTGCTTGCCAGTTGTGATGTTATTGATTACACATGGCAAGCAGCATGTTATGAACTCTCAAATCATAAAGTTTTGGCATTGGATGAATCGCAAAAGGCAAATTTACTTGACGCAATTCAAGAAGAGCAAAATCTTGCGTATCGTATTTTGTACGCTAATGCCAAGTCGCACGGTTTGAATATCTTTAGAGAAAAAGATCACGCTTATGTTGGCTCAGGTATTGGTCGCTATAAGTTATCACTATTAACAGATGATTATTTATCGCTACCATGGCAGGAAATTTATGATATTCCACAGGTGATAGTTACTGGAACCAATGGTAAAACGACGACGGTACGTTTGACGAATTTTATTTGTCAGCATGCCGGTAAAATAAGTGGTTACGCTTCAACAGATTGGGTTGCTATTAATGGTGAAATTCTTGATCGAGGCGATTATTCAGGACCCACGGGGCACCAATTTGTACTGACGAATCCGAGTGTTGAGGTAGCTATTTTGGAATCAGCGCGCGGCGGATTATTAAAGCGTGGCTTGATAGAAACACAAGTCTCGGCTGCGACGGTAACCAATATCTCTTATGATCATATGGGTGAGGATGGTGTTGAAACTTTAAATGATTTATTTGATGCCAAATGCATTGTTTATCGTGCGTTAGCCAAAGAAAACAGTTTTGCAATTATTAATCTTGATGATTTACTTTTACAGCAACTAGTTGTCGAGCTATCAGCACCCAAAATTATTGTCAGTCAATCAGAAATCACATCTAAGATATTAAATCAGTTAACCGCAAATGATTATGCCTGTTATGTTGCAGAGAATAGTTTTATTTGGTGGCACCAAGGCAAAGCAAAATCCTTAGTTAGGCTCAATGATGTGCCGCTGACGATGAATGGTCATGCAAAACATAATATTGAAAATACTTTGCATGCGATAGCCTTGGCTTTTTGTTTAGGCATTTCTTTTGAAAAAATAATAGCTGCGTTATGTGTTTATCAGAATACAGATAAAGAAAATCAGGGGCGCGCTAATATTTACACATTGAAGTCGGGGGCTAAAGTTATTATTGATTTTGCGCATAACCCAGCAGGATTTGAGGCGATTTTGTCCTTGGCTCAAGCGTATCAAACAAAAGAAGGAAAGCTTAGTTTGTTATTTGGAACAACGGGTGACAGAATCAATTTGATTGATGCGAGCTCAAAAATCATTGCTAAGTATAAGCCACATGAGATTGTGATCAAAGAACTTAAGAAATATTTGCGTGGCGCCAATGAGGGAGAAATTCCTATGCAAATTGCAGCATCATTAGTTCGTTTCGGTCAGGAAAAAGATACAATACGTTTAGTTGAAGATGAATTATCCGGAGCAAAGTCGGTACTGCCGCAATTACAACAAGGTGATGTGTGCGTGCTGTGTTGTCATGATCATATTGCTGAGATTGGTGCTCTAGTGAAGACATATTGTAATTGACGGTTTGATGAATATATTACTAATTTCTAACGCCACAGTAATAACTCCTTTACTTTGTAATAGTAGAGGGTATATATCGAAGCGTAAGATGTTAGACATTTAGGAAAAAAAAGGAGTGAGCATGCCCGCACCAACAGTTTCAGGTATTAAAAGAGGATATATTATCCCAATTGGTGGACGTGAAGATAAATTGGTTTCACCCAAGGTTCTGCAGCGATTTGTTGAACTAGCAGGCAATAAAGATGCCTATATTGTTATTATTCCAACGGCATCTAAGTTGTCAGATACCGGCAGCGAATATGTCAAAATTTTTAAGTCGCTAGGTGTTAAAAATGCGGTAAGCCTTGAGATTCAAGCGCGTGCTGATACCGAGAATAAGGATTATTTGGCACACCTTGAAAAAGCAAGCGGTATCTTTATGACCGGTGGTAATCAGCTACTATTGTCAACCGTGCTTGGTGGCACTAAAGTGGCACAAATGATTCGTCGCTGTAATGCCAAGGGTGTGCATGTGGCAGGCACCTCGGCAGGAGCGGCTTTTATCTCTGAGCATATGATTGTTGGAGGTGCTACGGGTTTTATGCCACGCTACAATATGGTCAATATGGCGCCAGGCTTAGGCTTGACCAATAAAATACTCGTTGATCAACATTTCTCGCAACGAGATCGTTTGGGACGTTTATTAACGGCATTGTCTTATAATCCCTTTGTAACCGGTGTTGGTATCGATGAAGACACAGGCGCCTTTCTCGCTGATGATGGCGTAATTGAGGTTGTCGGCAGTGGCGCATTAACGATTATTGATATGTCACATATTGAGCATTCATCGATGCCGCACGCGCGCGATGATGATCCCATTAGTTTGGTTGGCATTCGCATGCATCTCTTACTTGAAGGCAGTAAATACGATACAAATGCGCATGAAGTTGAGGTTGTTAATTAATCGTAAGGACGTGGTTGGGAATGCAAAAAATTATTATTCATGGCGGATGTGGTGCCAGAGAGGATAAAAATACTCAGTTTAGCCAATATCACGTACATCTATTAACGATTGTTGAGGAAGCCTATGCCTTTCTTACGACCTATGATGATGCGTTAAAGACTGCTGTTTTTGCAGCGAAATTATTAGAGGATGATCCACTATTTAATGCCGGTACGGGATCACGTTTGCAGCAAGATGGACAGGTAAGGATGTCAGCTTCGATTATGGATGGTGCAAAAGCCAAATTTGCAGGCGTAATTAATATTCAAAATATCCAATATCCCAGTGAAGTGGCTTTGGCACTTTTAAATGAACATCACAGTGTGCGCGCAGCCAATGAGGCAACGCGTTTTGCACATGAGACATTAAAAATGCCAGAATATAATCCCATTACCGAACATCGTTATCAAGAATACCTTGAGCTTAAGAAAGGCTTAACAGGAACTATTGGTGTGGTTGTATTAGATAATGCCGGTAACATTGCTGCTTTAACCTCAACCGGAGGCGCTGGATTTGAGGTGTCAGGGCGCGTGGGGGATAGTCCAACCGTTGCTGGTAACTATGCATCAAGCCTTATGGGGATATCATGCACTGGTATTGGTGAGCATATTGTTAATCAAGCCGTTGCAGCAAAAGTACATACTCGTGTTAAAGATGGTATGCCTTTAAATGAAGCCGTTGCTAAAAGTATTAAAGAAAGTGATGCTTTGGATGATTATGTGGGTTTGATTGCATTAGATCAACAGGGCAATATTTCTACTGGTTCAACCCAAGTTGCACAAACATTATTTGCTTATCATGATAGCGAGAAAGCTAAAACGTTTTATGAGTAAATAATCAGTTAAAAGGGAGATTGGAATGATTAAACAAATCGGTTTAACAGTATTATTAGCAACAATAAGTGCTAGTGCATTTGCAAAAAGTGCACCGCTCTATCAATATGGAACGATTACAGCATTGATGTCGGGAAATTATCATTCAGTGATAAATGTTAAATCTGCAAAAGCATCTGGTAATGAGTTTGGTCTTGGTGCGGGTGAGGGATTAGGTGAGGTTATCGTATTGGATGGTAAGTACTACTTGGCTAATATGGATGGTAAGCTTACACAAATGAAACCAGAAAGTGGACTGTCTTATCTAACGGCTGTTGATTTCAACCCACTGAAAAAACTCAGTTTTGACGTTAATAAATCTGTAGAACTTACTACATTTCAGCAGCAACTATTAACAAAGCTAGCAAATAATCAGCTAACTTATGCGGTTAAGTTAACTGGAACATTTAAGGAAATCTTAGCGCGAAGTGAGAAAATTGATAAATCAACAAATACACCATTGGTTGAATGGTTAAAAGAACATGAGCATCGCTTTAGTTATCATAATGTACAAGGGACGATGATTATGTTTTTCTCACCTAAATACACACAAGGATTTGGCGTGCCTGGGTTTCATACGCATTTTGTTGCTGAAGACAAGAAAAGCGGTGGGCATGTTTTAAGTGCTGAGATTGAAAAGGCCAAGGTTGAAGTGATGCCCATTGACGCTATTAACTTGAGAGTTGGTGATGTAAAGAACACTGAAAAGGAAGTAGACTTAACACAGTTACACAAAATTGAAAATGCACAATAAGCTAAAAATATTCAAAGTTGCATAATTTCAATAAAAGTACAATAAACCCATTGCATAAAGGATTTGCAAAGGTAGTTAAAAAAGCCAAAGTATTAGACTTTAGCTTGGATGCACGATTAGCAAAGTAAGTATTTCACTTTACTCACCACAAACCATTTTGCAGTATTTCTGGCATTGAACTTCTTCGACATCAAACATCGCAGAATAATTTACGATGGGTATATAAAAAATTTGCTTATTATCATTGACTTATATTTGATAGTGGTTATCATTACTCTTGTTATCGCAAATGACAATAATTATCATTTAATTTAGAGGGGGTTTTATGGAAACAAATAAAATTGAAACGGCACTAAGAGCAAGACAATTAACCAAACAAAAGCTATATGGTGTATTAGCAACACAATCTGTAGCAATGCCGGGCTATCCTTTTGGCTCATTGGTAGCGTATGCATTTGATACTGATGGTGAGGTGCTTGTTTATATTAGTAAGCTTGCTCAGCATACACGCAATGTTGCCAAAGATGACAAAGTGTCATTAACGATTATTGAAGATGAAAAAGAAGATATTCAGCAGGCAGGACGTGTCACCATTTTAGGGCGATTAAATCGTTTGGAAGATGAAGAAAGGGCGGCAAGTATTTACACACGTTTCTTCCCAGAATCAAAAGACTATCAAGATAAAACCCATGATTTTCATTTCTATAAATTGCATATTGAGAAAGTACGCTTTATCGGTGGCTTTGGTGATATTAATTGGGTTAGCAAAGAGAATTTCTGTATTGAGCAGGTATTTAAAGATGACGAGATTAATGGTGCTATTAATCATATGAATGAAGATCATAAAGATGCATTGTCACTTTATTGTCAATGTGCGGGTATTGCATTAACAGAAGATAGCTCGCTTGAGATGATCTACTTTGATCAAGAAGGGATGTGGTTGCAGAGTAAATATAAAAATCACTATATT
Organism: Cysteiniphilum sp. 19S12-1; assembly: GCF_052030685.1. NCBI lineage: Bacteria > Pseudomonadati > Pseudomonadota > Gammaproteobacteria > Thiotrichales > Fastidiosibacteraceae > Cysteiniphilum > Cysteiniphilum sp. 19S12-1. Next base: position 72,458 of record NZ_JBQAJM010000003.1, on the reverse strand, counting down.
CCATTTGATCATGATGTGACAAATCTCTCGATGTTAAGAGCGGTACTTGCGGCGATGTCAAAAAAGGCAAGACAGCAAATAGCTAGTAACGAAGAAGCATTAATGGAAAAGGCAGTTTAGATATTATGGGTCATTTCTTTAGTCAATTTGGTTTAGTCAGCTACGCTATGTTGGCGGTGAGTTTTTTGATTGTTGCGATTTGTATTGAGCGAGTAATTACTTTTATCAGTCTACCGAAGCTTAATTTAGGTAAGGTAGAATGTTTGATTAATGCGGTTAATCGTGATGATAAAAAAAGTCTTAACGTAAGACTAAATGCATTGGCTAAGCCCATATTAAGATATATTTCGCCGTTGATCACTGAGCCTAAAGAGCTTGCTGAAAGTGAAGTTTGCTTGTTAATGCGTAAGCAACGTCAACGCATGCAGCGTCCATTAATCTGGCTTAATTTATTTGCTGTTGTTTCACCAATGCTTGGGCTTTTGGGTACGATTTGGAGCATGAGTCATTCATTTGCTGCATTAGCTGAGTCCTTAAGTGGCAATGGTTTGCAGAATATGATTATGTACTTATCTGAGGCAATGTATGCCACGGCATTTGGTATTGTATTAGCTTTAGTGAGTTTGTTAGCATTTTATTGTTTTCGCCAGTTTAGTGAACGCTATTTAGCAAATGCAGAAGAAGCATTAAATCAGTTGATTTTGAGCTTAGATCGACAAAAAGTGCGTAAACAAGATCAGAAAGAGCAAAAAGAGCAAAAAGAGCAAAAAGCACAAAAAGAAATTGCTGAAATAAACGAGTTAACTGAAATAAATAAAGTAAGTAAAGTAAGTAAAATAAATAATAAAACTAATATGATTAATTTGCGTGAACAGGCTCTGTTATGATCAGTAGTTTGAATCATCATGAGCATAATAGTTTGGAGGTGGATGAACCTAATTTGATTCCATTGTTAGACTTTATGTTGGTGCTTTTGGTTATGTTTGTATTATTAGCTGGTCCCATTCAGCATTTGCTTAAACTACCTTTGCCTGATGTTAAGGGGATAAGTGTTACCCAGAGCAAATCTGCTCAAACAACGCTTTATTTAAAGGCGCATGATTATGTGATCAATGGTGAGCATTTTACGAGTATTGATGCGCTTAAAAGTTATTTATTATCACAAAAAAATATGACATCAATGTCACAAATTACCTTGGCAGCGGATAAAAACATTCCGTTACAAACGATGCTACAGGTGTTTGCTGTGCTAAAAGAAACAGGTTTAACTGCAGCAGATATACAAGTTAATCATTAGCAATGACAATCAAATTTAGTTATGACATTACTTTTGTGCATTAGTATTGCGTAAGCGTTGGCTGAGTGTGAGTTGAAGCCTTTATGAGTGTGATTTTTTAGATAGACTCTTCAACTGACGCTCAGGGAGCAGGAACAGCTTGCAGATGAAAATTCAGATATCACCAATAACTTGGGAGAGAGTGTTAAAAATGAAAACAAAATTATTAAGTGTGCTTGTGTTAACAGGCATTGCTCAGCTTATGTATGCAAGTGAGGAATCAGCAAATACGCAAGCGGTAGATTTAGGTGAAATTCAGGTGGTTGCTGTTAAGAAGGCCTTGCCAAGCATGCCTGAGAAGCAAAGTAGAGCAAGTCAAATCAATGTGGCGCCTGAAGCGGGTAGCGCTTTGCCTAATGTTTCAACACAGAAAGGAAGAGGTGCGAATCTAACTCAATCAACGGCTATGCAACTGAATGAAATGGCTGGTGTGCAAATGCTTGGTGGCAATCGACCAACCACACAAAGTATTAGCATGGGTGGTTTTTCGGATGATCGCGTTTTTGTAGGGATTGATGGTATTAATAATAATTTAGCCTCGTTTGGGCATAATCAGTCACGTCAGTTATTAAACTCAGCGCTTTATAAAGAGGTCTCAGCGAGTCAATCTGGTAGTAATATTGCTTATGGTAATGGCAACTTAGGTGGGGCTATTAACTTTGAAACGTTAGATCCAAGTGATTTATTGGGTAAAGATAAAACTGTTGGCGGACAAGTTGGATTAGGTGGTGCGACAGGCGATTATAGTGGTGATGCCAATGCTGCCGTTGCTTTTAAAACGGGTGATGTCAGTTATTTGGTTGATATAGTTGGTGGGCGTAGTAATAATGTGCGATTAGGCAATGGTCAAACCTTACCAGATTCTGCCAGTAATAATTTACAATATTTACTTAAAACAGTTTGGGATATTTCAAAAGCGCAAACATTAAAAGCATCATTTTTGTCAATGCAAAATATTGGTCTTTATCCAGCAACGGTAAACAAGGAAACTTCCTCAACGAATCCAAGCTCGAATTTTAATTTTTTCCAAACGCAAAGCATGTTGGATTATCGTTTTAATCCTGATAATCCTTATGTTGATGTCAAAGCAAAATTATATTACAACGAAAATCATCTGAGTTCGTCACCGACCAATAATGGTGGTGGCTTTGCTTTGCCACAAGATGTGCATGTCAATACTACGGGAATGCAGTTATCGAATGTCACAACAGTTTACAAACAACGTCTTTATTATGGTGCAGAGTATAGCTATATCAATGGTTATGATGGTTATAGCAGTAAAACAAGTTCTAATTTTCCAACAGCAAATCAACAGCTTTATAGTGCATTCTTGCAAGACAGTTGGGATATTTTGCCAAGATTAAATGTAACTATTGGTGGGCGCTTTAATGGTTACCAAAGCACAAGTGGCGATATGAATAATGATGACTCATTCTTTACCAAACAAGCGTCTATTAGCTACAAGGTGATTGATCCATTGAAAGTTTACCTAGGCTATACCGAAGGCTATCGCATTCCATCATTGCAAGATCTCTATTTAGGGGGCAATCATCCTTATTCACACCATGTGTTTTTACGATTCATACCAAATACAAATCTCAAACCTGAAATAGGACATAACAAAACCATTGGTTTTATCTACGATCAAAATTTGCCAGATAAACAGAAAATGCGTGTTGCAGGAAATGTTTTCTTAAATGATGTGAATGATTATATTTTAAATAGTAATGTTTCAAATGATGGTCCTCCATCTTATACTGCTGTAAATCAAAATATTAATATTTCCAAAGCGCAACTATATGGTTATAACGTCTCTGCACAATACCAAAATCATTGGTTTGAAGTAATGACGAACTTTACCTATACGCGTGGGAAAACAAAATCGGCATATCGTAATGAAGATGGCAATACCATTCCTGCGGGTAGTGCCTTACCTATCCCTAGAGCCAAAGGGATGGTGGCATTCGCTGTGCCGATTAGAGTTATTGATAGTACGGTACAAACACGATTTGATTATGCGCTTGCGCAAAACCATGTGCCAAATAATACGCCTAAAGTCCCAGGATACGCGCTTTTAAGCTTGGCATATCAATGGCAGCCAAGCTTTGTTAAAGGTTTCACAATGAGTGCAGGGGTTGATAATCTATTTGATCAGTATTATCAGGATTATGATGGTAGCACGTTGATGCCATCTATGGGGCGAAGTATCTATTTACAGCTGAACTATCGTTTTTAGGTGAGACTGAATGTTGCTAAGAGTGTTTAAAATTGCTATTGCCATTACGGGATCTATTGCGATTAATTTCTCAATTTGGGCAGCATTAAACAGTACACCAAAAACAACGTGGCGTTTGGGGCAAACTGATTTAAGGGCGCAGACCGTTGAGTCTTTAATGCAGGCTTTACAGTTCACAGAAACCACAGCAGCTTCAAGCACTACACCGGTTGCTAAAGACTTAAAAACTGCCAATGTTGCTGTGAAGAAAAAAGAGGAAAAAGAGAAAAAGCCACAAAAGGTCGTCAAGCCAAAAGAGCATAAAGTTGAAGTTCATAAGAGCACCGTGAAAACTCAAACCAAAGAAATAAAAAAAGTAAAAGAAATACCAAGGCAAAATGTTAAAAAGCAGCAAGCCGTTGCCAAAATCACACAAGCGCCAAATTTGGCGTTTACCCCGCCTCAATTAACTTATCCCAGCTCAGCGATTAAAAATAATGAAGAGGGCAAGGTTAAAGTTAAGGCGGTTATTGATGCACAAGGACAGGTTGCCAATGTCAAAATTATTCAATCTAGTGGCTTTAGTGTGTTAGATCAGGCGGCAATTGCATGGTTTAAGCAGTTGCATTTTAAGCCTGCACAAAGTGGCAAAACGCCAGTAACTGCAAGTGTGGTGCAAGTTATTTCATTTAACTTACAGGAGCAAAAAAGTGCGTAAAATTATGATGTTTATCATGTCAGTTGTGATGTTAATGGGGTGCATGAGTTTATCCTTGGCACAAACCGTGGTTACACTTGGGCCAAGTTCGAGCTCAATTGTTAGTGCGTTAGGTGTTGATGTGGCGGCAAGTGATACTGAGAGCGTTAAATTGCTAGAGAAAGCAGAAAATAAGCAAAATAAGAAAAATAAGAAAAATAAGCAAGTAAAGGATGTGGGCTATATGCGTGCATTGACGATTGAAAGCTTATTGAGTGTAAAGCCAAATATTGTGATTGCGGATGCCTCTATTTCACCCTTATCCGTGTTAACACGTTTACAGACGTTTGACGTAGAAACAATGCTATTGACTGAAGTCAAAAGTTTAAGTGATATTGAAAACAATATTAAAGAAATTGCCAGTAAGCTAGGTATGCAAAAAGAGGGGTTACAGTTAATCACAACGCTGCAGACACAAACTAAAAAAGTCGGTAAGATTATCAATGCATATGCTAAAAATAGCAATGGCAAGCCAAAACAAGTATTGATGCTTTTGCAAATTTCTGCCAATGGTGCTTACATGCTTGGCAAGGATACTCAATCAGATCGTTGGTTGCAGTTAATTAAAGCGCATAATATTTTATCATTTAATGGCATGCGCCCATTGTCAAAAGAAGGACTGATGAGTTTGAAGCCACAGGTGATTGTTATTGCGCAGTCTTCTGCAAATATGACTAAGCCTTATCCTCAGGTTTTAGACTATCTGCATGAAAAGTATCATACCAAAATTGTGACAGTTGACGCATCACGCATTGATAATTTTGGTGCTGAGTTTGGAGAGACTGAACTGTTGCTAGCGCAGAAGGTTTATTTATAAAAAGAGAACAAAATGCAAACACATAATATAGCTGCTAAATCTTTATTTACCTTACAACGCCAGAAATACTGTTTTTGGTTTTGCGTGTTTATGGTTTTGTTAATTGCTGCTTGTTTATTATCGCTTTTATTTGGCGCATTAAATTTGCAGCTTTCACAGTTATTTGTTGATGGCAGTTTTATGCAAAAAGTGGCATTAGAGCTTAGATTGCCGCGTTTAATTGCAACCATGGTTGTTGGTAGTGCGTTGGCTGTTGCCGGTGTTGTCATGCAAGGGCTATTTCGCAACCCTTTGGCAGATCCCGCCCTTTTAGGGATGACCAGTGGTGCGTCATTATTTGCTATTTTGTTTTTACTATTGAGTGCAAGCTTAGTGCAAACCAGCTTTTTAATCACCTGGGGATTAGGTTTAAGTGCGTTTATCGGCAGTTTGGTAATTACTTTTTTGACGTATTTATTATCGATTACCAAGGGGCGCAGTAATTTGGGTATATTGGTGTTGGCAGGGGTTGCGATTAATGCATTGTGTGGTGCATTGATTGGTGTGATGACGTATCTATCAAACGATAGTGTTTTAAGAAGTATTACTTTTTGGAGTATGGGTAGTTTTGCTAATATCACCTGGGGGCAGGTGTTGTTTTTATTACCATGCATTCTTATAGCATTTTTGTTGTTAATGAATACTGCAAAATATCTTAATGCAATGATCGCCGGTGAGCAGTATGCGCGGATGCTTGGTGTTAATATTCATCGGCAAAAACTAAAAAGCATTATTGCCATTGCTTTACTTGTTGGCGCAAGCACCGCAGTTGCAGGTCCTGTGGCTTTTATTGGCTTAGTTGTGCCACACATTATCCGCTTTCTTATAGGAAATCAGCATCGTCATTTGCTGCTTTTCTCATGTATCTTTGGTGGGTTATTACTCACTGTTGCTGATGTTGTTGCAAGAGTGGTATTAGCACCTGCTGAGTTACCCATCGGTTTAATGACAGCATTAATTGGTGCGCCTTATTTTGTTTATTTGTTGTTTAGTCAAAAATTGCAGCGGGGTGTCTAAGATGATAACGCTTGAGAATATTAGTTTACAGTTGTCGCAAAAGATCTTGCTTAATAATGTTTCAATGACAGTTAGGAAAGGGAAAATCACCGGTATTTTGGGTGCAAATGGCGCCGGTAAATCGACATTGATGAAAGTGATTTCAGGCGAGCATTTACATTATACTGGACAGGTGAAATTAGATGAAAACGATATAAAAGCGATCTGCCCAGTGACAAAAAGCATGCAAATGGCTTATGTCACCCAACACGAGGAAATTTATACAGATATTAACGTCATTGACTATGTGCTCTTAGGCGCACTGTCTTATTGCAAAGGTAACTTTTCACAAACAGAGTATCAAAAAGCTTTGTGTGCTTTGTCCTTATTAAAAGCTGAGCATTTTAGTCAAAAGAAATATCAGCAATTATCCGGTGGTGAGCGCCAACGTGTACAATTAGCGCGCGCATTACTGCAGTTAAACCAACATGATGACAGTTATCAAGGGTATTTGCTATTAGATGAATATAGCGCACATATGGACGTTTACTATCAGCGTCAAACCTTGCAGATTTTAAGTGAGCTTGTGCAGCAACATGATTTGGCAGTGCTTGTGATTGGGCATGATTTAAATATTGCACTTAGTTACTATCATCAAAGCCTTCTTTTGAAAAATGGGCAAATGTTAGGCTTTGATCAAACGGAAAAGGTATTAACGCTCGAGCATATTTATACGGCATTCCAAGTTGAAGCGGATATTATTCATCGACCTCAAAATAATAAGAAAGTCATTGTGCTTGCTTAATTTACTGGAGTTATTCAGTTACTTGGCTACTTGCGAGCAATCTACAGATAGATAGTAGTGATCAATATAGGTATTAAGATCGCAGCAATCGCCTTCTTCAAGTTTTGATTGTGCGGTGAGTGAAGCTTGTGCTTCATGCACAAGTACTTCGCGCTCTTTGTCATCTAATCTGAGTTTTTGCAAATGCTCTGTATTTGATGCGGATAAATTAAGTACTTTATCCAAATAACCATTTTTAATGGCATCCATAAACTGACCAGAAAGCGTTTTTGTTGGATCAGTTAATTTTTTGAGCTGTTTATTAACAGCTTGTTCATATTGCTCACCCATGTTTTTTGCAGTGTGCGCAATGGTTTCAAGCAGTTCTATTCCCAAAATTTGTAGTAACTGTGGTTTATCTTGACTATTAATCAATTGCAATTGAGGGTTACGCCCTTGTGTCACAACCTGTGAGAAGTTTAGTTTGTTGCGTGCGATATTGTTTTTTGAATAATGCTTGGTTGGCAGCATCAAACAGGTCATTAATAAAGCCTCAATAAAATGTGCTGTTTCTTTATCAATGCCAAGTGGCGAGAATGGATTAACATCCAATACACGAACCTCAAGATAAGCCACGCCGCGATTAAGCAACGCGCAAGCTGGGCGTTCACAGCGCTTAGCAATCTGCTTAGGTCGAATGCTACTGTAATATTCATTTTCAATCTGTAGAATGCTGCTATTAAGCTGTTGACGCAAATCATTATCATCAAATAAACCAATACGCTCAAATGCGGGGTAAGGGGCTTTAGTGGCATTGACTAAGTCATAGACATAATTTTGCACGTTTTCATAGGAGATAAATAGGTTATCTTGTGCTGCACTTTGATAACCTAAATTACTCATTCTGAGACTCGTAGCATACTCTCCAATATAAAATTCATCATCAAATGATGTAAGGTAGTCGGGTTTGTGCTTCACAGAAGTTTTAGCACAAATGGGCGAGGCGCCAAATAAGTAGGGTATCAACCACATAAACTCAAAGTAATGATTAATCGCTGAGAAGTAGAGCGCGTCACTGGTCATTTTTCGTGTTTGAGTGAGTTCATGCATAAGATTAACATTATATGAGAAATTATAATGTATACCTGAAATTGCCTGCATGATTTTACCATAACGCTTAGCAAGTCCTCGACGATAAACTTCTTTCATTTTACCCGAATTAGAGCTGCCAAAATTAGCAATTTTAATCTCTTGTTCTGTGGTTGTTAATGGCATACTGGTCGCCAAAATTAACTCATTTTTTGCTAAGTTTTGCGTGGCAAAAGCCAAGATATGTTCTAAGCGCGTGAATGTCTGATCAATAGAGTCATACGGCTCGGTGATAAGTTCAAGTAAGCCTTCTGAGAAGTCAACAGTGATGTTGCTATTGGTAAGCTTTGAGCCAAGAGCTTTAGGGTGATCTGAGGCCGCTGTTTTGCCTGAGCATAATACACGTAATGTCTCGCGTTCAATACCGCGCTTATGCTGATATTGATTTAAGTTTGAAAGTAGATTCATCGGGTCACTAGCTAAGTGGAAACTTCCTGCAGTTTACGGCAAAAGTACACCACTTTCTAGGTTATCTGAACTATATGGAGTAATATTTTTGGTATTAAGCTTAACCGCGCTTCATAATATTAAAGAATTCTTCATTGGTTTGTGTCTTTTTCAAACGATCTGTTAAGAACTCCATTGCTTGCGTATCTTCCATTTCATGAAGAATCTTACGTAATACCCATAGTTTTTGTAGTTCTTCTTGCGTGGTTAATAGTTCCTCGCGACGTGTGCCAGAGCGTCCAAAACTAATCGCAGGATAAACACGTTTCTCAGCAATCTTACGATCCAAGTGAAGCTCCATGTTACCGGTTCCCTTAAATTCTTCAAAGATGACTTCATCCATTTTCGAGCCTGTTTCAACAAGGGCTGTGGCAATAATTGTTAAGCTTCCACCTTCTGCGGTGTTACGAGCTGCACCGAAAAAGCGCTTTGGTTTTTGTAAAGCATTGGCTTCAACACCACCGGATAATACACGACCTGAAGCAGGAGATACGGTATTATAGGCACGTGCCAGTCGCGTAATAGAATCTAGCAAGATGACAACATCTTGCTTATGCTCAACCAAGCGTTTTGCTTTTTCAATGACGATTTCAGCCAATTGCACGTGACGCGCTGCCGGTTCATCAAAGGTACTGGCAACCACCTCACCACGCACAGAGCGCTGCATTTCAGTTACTTCTTCAGGACGCTCATCAATCAAAAGAACGATGAGGTAACACTCAGGGTATTTCTTGGCAATAGACGAGGCGATATTTTGCATCATGATCGTTTTACCCGTTTTAGGAGGTGCCACGATCAAACCACGTTGTCCTTTACCAAACGGTGATGCTAAATCAATGATTCGTGCCGTAATATCTTCACTTGAACCATTACCTAATTCCATCGATAAACGCTCTTTGGCATATTCTGGTGTTAAGTTTTCAAACAACACCTTAGTGCGTGCCAACTCAGGTGAGTCAAAGTTCACACTATCAATATGCTTTACTGCAAAATAACGCTCGTTATCTTTGGGTGGGCGAATTTTACCGATAATGCTATCACCCGTACGTAAGTTTAATTTACGGATAAAGGTTGGTGAGACATAGATATCATCAGGGGAAGCAAAGTATGATGTATCAGAAGAGCGCAAGAAGCCGTAGCCATCTTGTAATACTTCAAGGACGCCTTCACCATAAATGTCCTCACCTTTATCAGCGTGCTCTTTTAAGATATTAAAAATAATCTCTTGCTTACGCGCACGGCCTGTGGCTTCAAGACCAAGCGAGCGTGAAAGCTCCATTAATTCAGGGATAGATCGGTTTTTTAAGTCGGTTAAATTCATTGAAAATTCTCACGAATGTTGAAGAAGGGGAACCCCTTCGGGTTGAACGAAAAGTTAATTTTTATTTTATATTTGAAATTAAATATGCTTGTCAAGGATTTGAATCAATTGTGATTTCTGTACTGCACCCACTTTGGTTTCAACGTTCTCACCATCTTTAAAAACCATTAGCGTTGGAATGCCACGCACACCAAATTTAGCAGGAGTATCTTGATTGTCATCAACGTTAATTTTAACAATTTTAATTTTCTCACCATAGTGCTCAGCAACTTGGTCTAAGATCGGTGCGATCATCTTGCAAGGTCCACACCACGGCGCCCAAAAATCAACTAAAACAGGTTGCTCGCTGTTAACAACAGCTGATTCAAATTCACCATCAGTAATATTAATGCATTGTGACATAATTAAATTCCTTTAATGTTTAAGTTTGTCAAAAAAGATTGTTTCGGATTCTAGCAGAAAAGGCGCTTCAGGTGAATGCACTTTCATGCCAATTTATAAAGGTTGAAGGTAAGTGGGTTATTCTTGCTCTGTTGAGGTCAAGTTAACAACATAATCACACTCTTCATTAGGGCAAACTTTTTGCTCGCCATCCTTTTTAGTGGTCTTATGCAAAAGTATGGGTGAGTGACATTTTGGGCATTCCTCGGCAATCGGTGGATACCAGAATGAGTTTTTACATTTAGGGAAACCAGCGCAAGCATAGAATACTTTTCCTTTACGGGATTTTTTCTCAACAAAGTTGTTTTTCTTGCATTTTGGACATTCAATACCCGTATCTTTTGGCTTTTCTAATGGTTCCATATGTTTGCATTTTGGATAATTAGAACAACCAATAAATTTACCATAGCGACCTTGTTTGATTAAAAGGTCTGATTCGCATTCTGGACATTTGCGATCTGCGACTACTTCAGGCTCTACTTTTTCTTGAGGCTCTTCACCATCTTTGACAATGGCGCGCGTATAGGTGCAAGCTGGATAGTTGGTGCAGCCGATAAAGCGACCACTGCGACCTAAACGAATAGAAAGCTTGTGCCCACACTCAGGGCAGTCCTCATCCATTTCTTCATGTGTCACATCACTTTTTTTGACTGTTGCATCAATCTCAGTAATTTGCTTGATAAATGGCTGCCAGAACTTCTCTAACACTGGCACCCACTCAATCTTACCCTCGGCAATATTATCGAGCTCATCCTCAAGTTTTGCTGTGAAGTTATATTCAACATAACGATGAAAGTAGTCAGTTAAAAAGCTATTAACAATACGACCAACATCCGTTGGTTTAAAGCGTTTTTTCTCTAATAGCGCATAATCACGTTGCTGTAAAGTTGAGATGATCGTTGCATAAGTTGATGGGCGACCAATACCATACTCTTCAAGGGCTTTAACTAATGAAGCTTCCGTATAACGCGGTGGTGGTTCAGTAAAATGCTGCTTACCAATGATATCAACAACCGGCACTTTCTCACCTTCTTTAAACTCAGGTAAGATTAAGCCTTCGCTGTCATCATTGGCAGCGTCCTCATCTTTGGCTTCTTGGTAAACCGCTAAGAAACCAGGCTTGGCAACGACAGATCCTGTTGCTTTAAAAGTATGTGCTTTATTGTCTGTTATAAAATCAATTGCAACCGTATCCATTAAAGCATGAATCATCTGGCAAGCTACGGTACGCTTCCATATCAGATCATATAATTTAAATTGATCATTGGATAAAAATGCTCTGACATCTTGCGGTTTGCGATAAGCTGAAGTGGGGCGAATGGCCTCATGCGCTTCTTGGGCATTTTGATTTTTGGTCTTATAAACACGTGCACTTGTCGGAAGATGATCTTGACCATATTCCTGAGCAATAAAGCTGCGTAGCTCATTTAACGCATCTTGCGATAGATTGGTTGAATCGGTACGCATGTAGGTAATCAAACCAACAGCGCCTTCACTGCCGATCTCAATACCTTCATATAGTTGCTGTGCTAACATCATCGTTTTCTTGGTGGTAAACCCAAGTTTACGCACAGCATCTTGCTGAAGTGTTGAGGTGATAAAAGGTGGCAGTGGGTTGCGACGCTTTTGTTTCTTTTCAATACCATGAACGATTAATTCGCCATTGGCATCTTTTTTAATAAGCTCAAGTGCATTTGTCGCATCGGTTTCATTGGTAAAGCTAAATTGTTCACACTTTTGATGATTAAAAATGGAGAGCTTCGCCATAAATTTTTTGCGCTTTTTAAGCTCGGCAGTAATGCTCCAATACTCTTTAGATTCAAATGCTTCGATCTCAAGTTCGCGCTCAACAATCATTCTAAGTGCTGGACTTTGCACACGACCTGCGGAAAGTCCTCTGCGAACTTTTTTCCACAGAAGTGGTGAGAGTTTAAAGCCCACCAGAAAATCCAAAGCGCGTCTTGCTTGTTGCGCATTAACAAGATCCATCGCCAACTCCCGTGGATTAGCAACTGCTGCATTCACCGCTGATTTGGTAATCTCATTAAACGCAATCCGGTGAACGGGCTTATCTTTAATGAGTTTGGCACTATTTAGAAGCTCATAAATGTGCCAAGAAATCGCTTCACCTTCACGATCCGGATCCGTTGCCAGATAAATCTCATCAGCCGATTTGGCAGCCTTTTTAATGGCATCAATGTGACGCTTATTGCGTTCAATCAGTTGATATTTCATTTTGAAATGATCTTCAACATCAACTGAAGACTCTTTCGGTTCAAGGTCACGCACATGTCCATAAGAGGCAAGGATTTCAAAATCATTGCCTAAGTATTTTTTAATTGTCTTGGATTTTGCTGGTGACTCCACAATTACAAGGTTTTTTGCCATAGTTCTTTCTTAATTTCTTAAATTGTATTTTATGTTTTATTCATTCTACGGGCTGAAATGTAAGGCGCAGTCCCATAAGCTTAAAATTAATCTAACCAGTTAGCGGTTACTTGCCAACTATTTTGTGCGTAAAAGTGCAGCTGCTGCGGTAAAGCCAGAGCCAAACGCGCATAATGCGACAGTTTTATCAGCTGCTTGAGCATCTAATGTTTCGCCCAAAGCAATCGGAATAGTGCACGATGAGGTATTACCAAAACGTGCAATATTACTATAAAGCGTACCTGGATGCATTTTTAAACGCTTCTCAACCGCATTAGAAATACGTTGATTTGCCTGATGTGGGATGACTAAATCAACGCTATTTAAGGCAATATTTGCTTGCTGACAGCACTTATGCATAATCATTGACATAGTCTTGACTGCGAAAGTAAAAAGCTTCTTGCCTTGTAGTTGTGTGAATTTCGCCTCATCGGTTGGAATGTTAAGTACATCACCATTTTCGGCAATTGCCGTTAATGAGATTTCATCAATAATAGCCTTAGAATCCGCTTGATGCTGATCACCATTGACAATAGTCGCAGTTGCCGCATCACCAAATAAAAATGCCGTATCAAAGTCTTTTTGATCCATGCGTTTGGTCATATACTCGGCACTAATTAATAACACACGCTTATTGGGTCGTGTTTGCAGATAGTCACGCGCGTTTTGCAAACCATATAAATAACCACTGCATGCCGCATTAATATCATACGCCGGTATGTTGTGTTCACCATAGGTTTGATAGAGCTTTTCTAATATTAAGCAAGCCATAGAAGGCGAGATAAATTGATCGGGTGTCGTTGTTGTGCAAATGAGCATATCGATATCAGAGAGTTTCAGATTGCCTCGAGTGAGCGCATCTTTAGCAACTTCTGTCGCTAAATCAACGATGTTTTCATTATCAGCAAGCCAAAAACGTGACTCAATCCCTGTGCGATCAATAATGTCGCGTGAGGTATGCTCTGGAAAATACTGTAAGAGCTCATCATTGGTTACCATCCTTGAACCTGTTTTAAATGAAGGCGTGCTGATGCCGACAGGATAAATGCTATGTTGTTTATTTTGCTTGGCGATTTCTTGTTGAATTTTGCGTGTTAAAATAGGGCGCTTTTGGATTTTTTGCTTATCTTGAGCACCAGCTGGTAGGCGTAACTTTAATAAGTTCTCACCAACGGTTGCACGCTGTGATTCTTCGACATAAATTTCTTCAATCGTACCGTTACTTGGCGATAGAATCTCGCCGGCTGATTTACTGGCCTCAAGATCAACCAATTTATCACCGACCTTAATTTCATCACCGACTTTAACATGTAGCTCGGTAATTAGCACACTTTCATCAGATGGACTGGCACCAATTACTTCAACATTGTAAAATCCGGCATCATTGCGATTTTTAATCTCCCACTCAAGGGACAGATCAAGTAACTCGGCAGCTCCTATTAAAATACGCTCATAGGAGGGTAAAACTTCCATTTGATTGTCAAAATTGCATGGCACATAAGTATCAGCACGCGTTATACGCTTGACTTTAACAGCTCTTTTAGCATGTTCAACCACTGAGGCAATGAGATCACCGCCAACACCACAGGTATGATTGTCTTCGTGCGTGACAATTAAATGCCCTGTTTTCTCTACTGAGGCAAGAACTGTTTCAAGGTCATATGGTTTAATGGTTCTTAAATCAATAATTTCACTATCAATACCAACTGTTTCTAAGGTTTCAGCGGCTTCTTGGCATAATGAGACGGTATTTCCCCAACCAACAAAAGTAATATCAGAACCTGCTTTAACAATACGTGCTTTACCAACAGGTATGATTTGTTTTTCTACATCCGTTGATGTGGTATCAGCAATACCTGCATTATTAAGTAATTTTTTAGGATATAAGAAAACACTAGGACGATTAGACTCAAAAGCAGCATTAAGCATACCTGCGGCATCTGCTGCATTTGATGGCATATAGACATCAATGCCCGGAACATGGGCAAAAGTGCCTTCGTTGGTCTGTGCATGAAAGGGTCCTAAGCCTGGACGGTAACCACCACAAGCAGCAAAGACGATAACTGGACATTCCCAGTCGCCATTGGAGCGCCAGTACATGGTAGCCAATTCGGTAAATAATAAGTTATACGCCGGCGGCATAAAATCAGCAAACTGAATAAAGGCAACAGGGCGCCTGCCAGTTAATGCCATACCAATCGACACACCCATAATGGTTGCTTCAGCTAAAGGACTATTGACAACACGTCCTGGGAATTGGGTTGATAAGCCTTTAGTCACACCAAAGACATCACCTTTATCATCTTCGATATCTTCACCTAATAGGCACACTCTATCATCATTTAATAAACGTTGGCGAAATACCTCGCGCATGGCAGCGCCCATGCCAAGGCGTGTTTCTTGTGAGAAGTCACCACGATACTCAGCTGCCGTTGGTAATAAATGATGAGGTAAGGGTGCTTCAGCATCAAAAGAAGCTTTAGGTGTCGTGCCTTTCAAGGCAATCTCCATTGCTTCTTTTACAGCCTGTGATGTTTTTGCTTCAATGTCTTGTAGGAAGCTTTCTTTGACACCTGCATTTAATAAAAACTGACGGCTTAATAAAACAGGGTCATTATGTGCAATGTTGGTTAACTCATCACTACTGCGATAAATTCTATGATCATCTGCATTACTATGACTATTTAAGCGCTCCACTTTAAAGACAATAATATGTGGTGCACGATTTTGACGCATATCACTAATGATTTTGCCAACTTTTTCATGCGAAGCAAATGGATTGGTGCCATCAATATAAGTGATTGGAATATCATAAAACTCATTAGGTTGTGAGTGATCAGGTAATGAGAAAAAGGTGTTACCCTTGGTTTGTGTGGAAATCGCATAATCATTATCTTGCACAACAAATAGCACAGGTAACGTGCGGCGTTTCGCTTCAGCAAAGGCTTCTAATACTTCACCTTGTTGTGTCGTACCATCGCCCATGCCACAATATACAATTGGGTTATCTACATCATCTTTAACACTTTGTGCGATGCCAACAGCAGGTAAAGCTTGATTGCCGACAGGCGTAATAATGCTGACAATGTTGAGCTTGCGTTCACTGACACCAATCACCATTTGGCGACCATTGGAAGCGCCTTCTGCTTTACACAAAGAGCTATAGAAAAACATTTTTGCTTCCATTCCTCGGGCATGCATTAAAGGCTTGTCACGATAATGGCAATGTAACCAATCTTGAGGCTTTAAGTATTCCGCAAAAATAGCCGCTCCCTCATGCCCCTTGGATGAGGCTAGAAAGTTGGCAGTGCCACTATTAACCATTTCGGCTTCGGTATTATCAATTTGACGAATGCTATACATTTTTTGATAGCAGTTTATTAACATATCTAAGTTCGCAGCTGTTGCGTTCATTAAATTCGGTTCCTTAAAAAAAGTATCCACAATATTGATGATCTGGATTTTAGTGTGATAAATATTGGTAAAGTTCGCCCTTAATGTCAAACACAAATCACGCAAATCAAGCAAATATGAAAAAAGCAGCGAGAAATAGGGCTATGACCATAACCACTATAAACTATATTCTTTTAAAAGTGCTTGCATTACCTCTTTACAAACCTGACGCACCCAACGATTTTTTTTGTCATGCTTTAAGCGCTCAGGGTAAGATAGTTTAAACGGAAGCCCTGGTAAATCAAAAGGTAAAGGTAAATACTTTTTATTAAATATACGTGCCAATACCGTTGAAGCGGTCATGACATATTTATCTTGCAAGAGCTCAGTGGCTGCGCGCAAACTGCTGATTTGTAAACATAGATTGCGTGGGTCAGGGTGCCCTAAAATATCTAGTAGCAATTGATTGCTACTACCTTGAGAAAAAACGATATGAGGTAATTGCAGATATTCATCGTAAGAAATGGATTTTTTAGAATCATCAAAGAACGTATCAAACATCAAAACACCTGTCTCATAGCTATAAATTTCATCATTAAACCCTTCAATGTGTGTAGGGATACCAATAACTGCATCAGTGTTTTTTAATGTTTGATCATGTGCTTGAAGTGATATGTAAGATAATGTGGTAATACTAATTTTGTGTTGCTCATTATATTTTAAAAAAGCATCTATAAGTGCTTTGGTGCTTGTTTCAGAAACAGCTTCAGTAATCTGTAATTGGATATGTGTCGGTGTCGTGTAGGGGTCAAAATCGTGAGCTGGCATTAAACTTAGCATTTCATCGGTGATTCTAATGATTGGATTCACCATGTCTTCAGCTTTTGGTGTTAGTTTCATCTTGTTACCATCACGTATCAAAATATCATCTTTAAACATGCCTCTTAATTTGCCCAAACGCATCGTAATAGCCGGCTGCGAGACATTCATTAATTTAGCAGTTACACTGATATTCTTTTCAATAAGAAGGTGTCGCAAAATCATTAAATCACTGCTGTCCATAGATTATCACCTTAAATATGTTTGATATACACTTTATGATTCATAAATAAACAATAGCAAATATTCTCCATAAGTCCATTTTATAACCTGTTTATTAGTGTAATTAAAGAACACAAAATGTATCACGATACAGATATTAAAAAAAAAGGTGCTAGCATATACAAGAAAATTCAAAAGATATCAAAATTATATTGAGCATATAAACAATCTACTCTAAGCTTGAACCCCAAGGAATTGAGCACTAAAAAAGGTTGAAAGGTAAAAGATGTCTGAATATAAGCCAGCTAAATTTGCAATGTTGTTTGCACCAATTCTGAGTATGTGTATTTTAACCATCGGTAATACTTTTTATACGACCTATACCACGCTTGAGCTTGAGCGGATGGGGCAGAGTAATTTTATTGTCGGTTTAATTTCTGCAGCTTATTTCACAGGTATGGTGTTAGGGTCTTATTTTACTCAACGATTAATTTTGCGCATTGGTTATATTCGTGGGTATGCATTATTTGCAAGCTTAATGGCAGCAGGTGCGATGTCACAAGGGATTTTTTATGATGTTAGTGTTTGGGCAGTGGCGCGCCTTGTCTGTGGTTATGCATTAGCTGGGCTATTTATTGTTGTTGAAGCATGGTGTTTGGAAGGAGCAGGCAGTAAACACAAAGGCTTGGTGCTGTCAATTTATCTATTTGTCTATTATTTTGTACAAGCATCTGGACAGTTTTTGCTAAATATTCCTTTTGAAACAGTGCTCTTAGCGTTCTGTATCATTTCGATTTTGGCCACTTTATCGATTATTCCAGTTTGTCTGACACGATTTGAAGCACCAAGGCAAGAGCACGTTGAACTATTATCTCCTTTTGTTCTATTTAAAAAAGCGCCACTTGGTATCTGGACGGCAATGACTGCGGGTATGATTCTGGGGAGTATTTACACCATTTATCCATTGTTTCTGAAACAAACTAATGTACCTGTGCATATCATTTCCTATATGATGTTCGCTATTATTATCGGTGGCATGTTGCTACAACTACCCATTGGCAAAATATCAGATATTATTGATCGTCGTCTCGTTTTATTAATCATGTTAATAGCGTCAGTAGTGGTATCAATTGTGATTTGTATATTACATGACAGCTTTTGGCAATTAGCTATTTTGTCGTTTGTATTGGGTGGATTGACCTTTACCTTTTATCCATTATCTATCAGTCATTCCAGTGATTATTTGGATGCAGATCAATTGGTGGGGATTGTCGGTATTTTAGCACTATCTTATGGTGTTGGCTCAATGGTGGGGCCGTTGTTAACAACATGGCTTATGTCTATTTTTGGTCCTTATGGGTTCTTTACTTTTGTCGGATTTGTTTGCTTCTTATTAGCAGTCTATACGCTATGGCGCTTACGTGCGCGTGAGGCACCTAAAGAAGATGAAAAGGTTGCTTTCCAAACGGTCGCTGCCGAAGCATCCATTGCCACAGAAGCAGTGGTCGAACAACAGTTGATTGATGAAAAAGAGAGTAATGATCAGAAATAATGTGGTTAAGCTGCTATAAAAAAGCACGTATCTCTAGTTAGTTACAAATTGTCTGTTACAATGCTGAACTATCTATAATAAGCAATCGAGTTTACAATGAGTTATACAAAATCGTTGTCTTTGGTTAATGTCAATAAGATATACAAAGGTGGCTTTCATGCAGTAAAAGATGTCAGTTTTGACGTATATCCGGGGGATTTTTTTGCCTTATTAGGGCCTAATGGTGCAGGCAAGTCAACTACACTGGGGATGATCTCAGCACTTGTCAACAAAACCAGTGGCAGCATTGAAGTTTGTGGCTATGATACGCTGAAGTCACCCTTTATGGCGCGCAAGCATTTGGGGGTTATGCCACAAGAGGTGAATTTAAATATCTTTGAAACACCGATGCAAATTTTATTAACACAAGCAGGCTACTTTGGGCTTAATCGCAAGATAACCAAACCTTATGCCGAAAAACTCTTAAAAGATATGGCATTGTGGGATAAAAAGGATGAGCAAGTACGCTTCTTATCCGGTGGTATGAAACGCCGTTTGATGGTGGCGCGTGCACTTATTCATAAGCCTAAAGTATTGATCTTGGATGAGCCAACGGCAGGGGTTGATGTCGAGTTACGTCAATCGCTATGGGAGCAAATGCGTGCATTAAACAAAGAAGGATTAACGATTATCTTAACCACACATTATCTTGAAGAAGCCGAGAGCATGTGTAATCGCATTGCGTTGATTCATCAAGGTAAATTGCACACAAGCTCTGATATGAAAACACTGTTAAGATCAGTCGAAAAAGAGACATATATTTTTGATCTAAAAGAACCACTAACACAAGCTCAGATGCAATGCACCTATGGGCAATGTCAGTTAGTTGATTCAAATACTTTGGAAATTGAAGTGGATAAAAGTGTGACATTAAATCAATTATTTGCTGATTTAAGTCAACAGAATATTGATGTATTAAGTGTTAAGACAAAAACAAATAAACTGGAAAAGCTGTTTATTGATGTTGCAAGAAGTAGGGCATAGGTGGGGAAAATGACATTCAAAGAATACTGGGTTATTTATTACACAATACTAAGAAAAGAAGTGGTGCGTGTACTACGCATTTGGCCGCAAACCTTATTACCTTCGGCGATTACTATTAGTTTGTATTTTCTGATTTTTGGGAAAGTGGTTGGTGCACGCGTTGGCACGATGGATGGTTTTGGTTATATGCACTTTATCACACCTGGTCTTGTGATTATGGCAGTTATTAATAACTCTTACGCCAATGTCGTGGGCTCGTTTTATGGCGCGCGCTTTAATCACTCGATTCAAGAGCTTCTAGTATCTCCAGCAACCAATCATTTGATTATTCTGGGCTATGTCTCAGGTGGTGTTGCACGTGGCTTTTTTGTTGGGGTGATGGTGACAATTGTCGCGGGCTTGTTTGGCGGTATTTCAGTTGGATTTAATGGATTATTGTTAATTTTATTATCGTTTATTTTATGTGGCACTTTATTTTCGTTAGGTGGACTGTTAAATGGTATTTTCTCGCAAAGCTTTGATGATACGACGATTTTCCCGACCTTTGTACTAACTCCTTTAATTTATCTTGGTGGAGTTTTTTATGGGCTAAGCGCATTACCTCCTTTTTGGCAGCATATCGCGCAATATAATCCGTTATTCTATATTGTTGATTTTGTGCGTTACGCATTTATTGGCTACTCATCTGTCAATCCGGTTGTTGCTTTAGTTGCCATCGTGTTATTAATCGCTATTCTTTATAGCTTGGCATGGTATTTGCTATCACGCGGTATTCGCTTAAAGTCTTAAGGGAATAAAGGAAGTAAAAGGATATAAATGAAAATTTCAGTCGTTCAATTAAATTACACCATTGCTGATTTCACGCATAACTTTGAAAAAATCTCGCGCGCGATGCATGAGCATAAAGCAGCGGATTTAATCGTTTTCTCTGAGCTTTGTATTAGCGGTTATTATCCATATGATTTATTGACTTATGATGAAGTAATTAACAGACAAAATCAGATCATTGATGAGATTAAATCGCTTACAAAAACGCTTAATACAACGGTGATAATAGGTGCAGCAACGGCAATAGAAGGGCTTAAAAAATTTCATAACAGCGCACTTGTCATTGCCGAAGGTCAGATCATTCATTGTTATCACAAACAGCTTATTCCAAGCTATGGTGTCTTTGATGAGACAAGGCATTTTATTGCCGGACAAAATAAAAAGCTCGATTTCAATTTTAAAGGTCAACGCTTAGCAATTTTGATCTGTGAAGATATTTGGTATGACAATCATCAAGGGTATTTAACAAACCCTATTGATGACTTACCTCTAAACCTGGATGCTTTGATTGTATTAAATGCTTCTCCTTCGATGTGTGGTAAGTTTGGGCAGCGTTTACAGATTGCGAAAAATATCACCAGAAAAATCAAAGCGCCAGTGATCTATAGCTCACAAGTCGGTGGTTATGATGAGCTGATATATGATGGCGCGAGTTTTGCCTGCAATGCCAACTCAGCGCTAATTGCGTTAGCAGAGAGCTTTAAAGAGGGGAGTTTTAGCATTGATCTTAAGCACTTGCCACAAGCAATACTTAAAGCACCATATCAAGACAACCCGCAGGCATTTGTTTTACAACAATTAATATGTGGATTAAAGGATTATGTGCATAAATGTGGATTTAAGGGTGTGGTTGTTGGTTCATCTGGTGGCATTGATAGCGCATTGACTTTGGCTATTGCTACTTTGAGTTTAGGTAAAGATAATGTTAAAGCAATTACAATGCCTTCGGTGTATTCCACTCAAGGTTCGGTGAGCGATTCCGTTGAATTATGTCAAAACTTGAGCGTTGAACTTTTCACACGTGAAATCAAAGAGGAGTTTTTACTCACCTGCAGGAACTTTAGCAAAACGTTTGGAACTGAGCCTAAAAAATTGACCAAAGAGAATATGCAAGCACGTATTCGTGGGCGAATTGTCATGGAATACTCAAATGACACAGGACTTTTAATGCTGACAACGGGGAATAAAAGTGAGCTTGCCGTGGGTTATGCGACACTTTATGGTGACATGTGTGGTGCGCTTAACTGTATTGGTGATTTATATAAGAATGACGTTTATGCTTTATCAAATTATATTAATCAAACATATGGTCAGTTGATCCCGCAAAGCATTATGGATAAAGCGCCATCAGCTGAATTATCAGAAGGGCAGAAAGATTCTGATAGCTTGCCGGATTATTATCACCTTGATGCGATGCTTAAGCTTTATCTTGAGCGTGATTTATTGGCAAATGATGAAATAAAGCGCTTGGAGCAAATTGTTTCTGAAGTAAATTTAACAGAACAGAAAAGAATTTATCGATTAGTTGAATTGGCTGAGTTCAAACGCAAACAAGCGCCACAGATTTTATGTATTCAACGCCGTCCGTTTGGTATTGGTCGACGCATGCCAACAACAGCTAAGTTTAATAAGTGCAGCTAAATGTTACACAGGCATATCTTTCAGATATAGAAAATCGTAGAAAAATGATCAGCCCTAAAAAGGCAGCAGAAATAGCTGATATACTTGGTCAGTCTCAGAAACAGTTTGTTAGGCTTGCCATTCAAGATTTACTTGATAGAGATGGATTACACTATGATGTTGATCTTCATGATGTTGCGTAATAACTGATTTTTATAAAATTCTCTCAGCAGCGAAGTCTTCAGCTTTAGGCGTTATCTTTAGTAGGATGACTAACCATCCATGGCAGCTCCGCATTGGATCCTCAAGCCATCTTGTTTATCAGGGATGATTGATTTAACATCTGTGGCTTCTAGATATTAATTTAACATAATATATATTATGCGAATCAAAGTTTATGCTTGTGTTCATCTTGTTAATTAATGTAAAACAACTATCATCTTTCATTATGAAAACTGATATGACCATTTATTATCATGGATAAATCCAAAGCGCTTATTGCAATTTTACTTTGTACACCAATATTTGGAATTGGCATTGATCTTTACACACCTTCATTGCCGCATATGAATGCTTACTTTAATAGCACCGCAGCAGCAACTAAGTTAAGCATTAGTTTGTTTATGCTTGGTGCATTTATTGGTATGATTGTTTTTGGTACGATTGCTGATGCTTTGGGACGGCGCAAAATTGTCTTATGGAGTTTGGCGCTTAATATCGTATTTAATATCGCTATTGCATTATCACCTTCCATGTCATGGGTTATTTTTTTCCGTTTTATCACGGGTATTTGTGCAGGAAGTGTGTCATCGATGAATCGCGCGCAAGCCACAGATATCTTTAGCGCACAAGAGATGAAAAAAGTCTCCTCATCGATGACGATTGCTTGGGGGCTTGGACCGATTTTAGCTCCCTTTATCGGCGGCTTGCTACAAGAGTATATTTCATGGAAAGCAAGCTTTGTGTTTCTCGCTTTTTATTCCTTTATTCTCATGGCATTTGTTTATCGTTATGTGCCCGAAACCCACATACATAAACATAAATTAAGCTTATCCAAGGTGTTTGCTAATTATAGGTTAGTGCTAAGCTGCCAACAATTTCTAGGTGCTATTTTACAAAGTGGCGTGCTGTATATGTTGCTGCTTTATTTTGGGATTATTGGCAGCTTTTATATTCAAGAGATATTACATTACTCTGCCGCAAGTTTTGGTTATATTTCGTTATTTATCGGTATCGCTTATTTTGTCGGGACGATCGTCAGACGCGTATTGAGTTTTGTTGATGATAAAATTCTAATGAATATATCATTTGCCATTTTGCTTATGAGTAATTTTGTATTCCTTGTCATGAGTTTTGTCTTTAGCCAAAGTCTTAGCATATTACTTATTAATATCTTTATTGCCTGCTTTCTTACCGGTATTTTATATCCTATTTACTTGAGTAAAACATTAAGCCTATTTCCTCAATTAGGTGGAACAGCAGGTGCCATTACCGGTGCTTCAGTAATGCTTATAATTAGTGTAATGACATCCATTGCCAGTCTTTTTCGTATCCATACGTTAACAGAGTTTGTTGTGCTTTATCTTGTGACGGTTATCATTGTGATTATTATTCAAATGCTAACAACCACAAAAAAAGCTTAAAAATGCCGTTGGTGTCGTTTCAAAAAAACCATTGCCAACAATAATGTAAATAATTATTTAAGATATATCATATTTTGTGTTTTGATTTTAAATAGATGAGCTTTTGCGCAATTTTACTTTCAAGTCCCCTATCCGTTGGATAGTAATATTGGTGAGTTACACCTTCCGGTAGATAACGCTGATTAACATATCCATCTGGAAAATCATGTGGGTATTTATAGCTTTGCCCTGTTGTCTCTCCGGCAGGTTTTACATTGCGTAAATGCATTGGCACACTGACATCTGAATGATTTTTTAAATCACTAAAAACATTCTTATATGCCATGTATGAGGCATTACTTTTAGGCGCTGAAGCTAAATATATCGCTGCTTGAATTAATGGCAAACGCCCTTCTGGCAAACCCAGTCGCTCATACGATTGCCATGCATCTAATGCAATATTAAGCGCACGTGGATCGGCATTACCAATATCTTCTGAGGCAATACACAGCATTCGCCTTGCAATCACCAAAGGGTCAGCACCACTTTCAATCATATTGGCAAGCCAGAAAATTGCAGCATCTGGATCAGAGCCGCGCACTGACTTATGAAATGCCGATAACTGGTCGTAGAAATAATCACCTTGCTTATCGAGCTTATGCGCGTTTTCACCCAGTGCAATGTTTAGCAATTCATCATTTAATTCAATCGGTTTTTCTTGACTGGTATCTGCCATTAAAAAGAGCATTTCAAGAACATTAAGTGCTTGCCTACAATCTCCTTTGGCATAATGATATATTTTATCAATGACTGTATCGGGTAATGTTAGTTCGTGTGCTGATAGTGTTTCATCGTAGATAAGCACATATTGCAAAAGCTCACTGATATCTTCAAGAGACAATGGCTTTAAGCGCAGTACAGTCAAACGAGATAATAATGCATTATTAACTGAAAAAAATGGATTCTCCGTGGTCGCACCAATTAAAATTAAATCACCACTTTCAACATGAGGTAATAATGCATCTTGCTGCGATTTATTAAATCGATGAATCTCATCTAAAAATAAAATAGTTGCCTGTTTATGCTCAGCAAAATGCATTTTTGCGGATTCCACGGCAAGCTTAATATCTTTAACTCCTGCACTTACCGCCGATAATTCTATAAATTGATAGGAAAGCTCATGAGCTAAGACTTTGGCCAAAGTGGTTTTGCCAACGCCAGGATCACCATAGAAGATCATTGATACGATATGTGACTTATCAAGCATCCGTGTTAGTATCTTTTGCTCACTTAACAAATGTCGCTGCCCTACATAGTCCTTGATGTTTTTAGGGCGCATTCGATAGGCTAATGGTGCTTGAACATAAGACATAGCTAATCCTTATTGTTTTGATAATTATTGACGATTTCGTATAACATTCCTTCACGCAATGCGCCATCTGATTTCAACATGTTTTTAATCGATAAACGATTAAACAGCGCATAGAGCACGCAAAACCCACCCGCTAAGATGTTTTCGCGATCTGCCCTTAGACCATTGAAGTGAATATTAGCAACAACCTTCTTTTGTAATAACTCAGCAGCTAAATTTTCTAGCACTTCACGCGTAATACTGCCATCTGACCAGTTATTTGCTAATGCCAAATCTGCAATCGAGCGAATAGTACCAGAGGATCCCAACACAACTTCCCAACCCTTTTGAATATATTCTGTGGCAATTGGTTCAATCAACGTGTGTGCATAGGTAATCGCCTGCGTCATATTGGAGAGACTTAGTAAACCATCATTAAAAAATTGATTTTGCATGCTGACACAACCCATTTCAAGACTAACTAACGCCTTTAGATTCTGCCCTTTACCAATGACTAGTTCTGTTGAACCACCACCAATATCGATTATCAAAGCCTGCTTCTTTTTGGCTTGAGTGACAGATGAAGCGCCAACATAGACAAGACGCGCTTCCTCCTCACCTGAGATAACTTCAATTTTGGTTTTTAATATGTTCTCAGCTTCTGTTAAAAAGTCTTGAATATTATTTTTTGCCTTACGCAATGTATATGTGCCAACTACTTTTACCTCATCTACTTGATAATGGTCAATCGATAAGCCAAAGTTTTGCAGGCATTCCAAAGCACGTGCTTTGGCTTCATCAGTAAGCCCCATGTCATCGGTAAGTCCTGCCCTTAATTGCACTTTGCTTTTACCACGATATAGCTCTTTGATATCACCCTCAGTCGTCACCTCAGAGATAAGCATATGAAAACTATTAGAACCCAAATCGATTGTCGCCACTTTTTTACTCGACATAATGTATTATTTTTCCTAATTTTTTCTATCCATTGGCATCATAGCATAGGCTAAGCCAATGCCAAAGGCATTCATTTATTGACTCAACAACTCCCAAGCTTGTTCTTTGTATGAACAAGCTGCTGATCTAGGATTATTTGCTCCGTAGATCCCTCTGCCCACAATAATAATATCTGCTTTCTTCTGCATGATGACATGTTCTGGCGTATTATAGTTTTGTCCTAGATTATCTCCTTTAGATTCAAAGTTAACCCCTGGTGTCATCGTGATTAAATCATTATCTTGACTTAATTTTTCTTGCGCGATAAATCCCATCACAAAATCTTTATTTTGTTCTGCTTCAACAACCGTTTGTTGTGTGTATTCATCACTAAATAAATTACCTTTACTACTCATTTGTGCCAAAAGGAGCAAACCAATATCATGCCCTTTACACCCTTCTTTTAACCCATCAATAATGCCAACACCAGGCAAAAGGTGGGCATTGATAATATCTGCCCATTGGGCAATATGATAAATCCCATCACGCACTTGGTGACAAACAGTGTTACCAATATCGGCAAATTTACGATCTTCAAAGATAAGAAAACCTGCTTCATCTGCAATTTGGCGTAATTCTTTTGTTAATTGTGGTGTGAAGTCAGACACAATATCAATATGGGTTTTCAAAATAGCAATATGATCCGCTGTTTGCTCAACAAGCTTTAAAAGTGATTTACTATCAGTAACATCAGCTGAAAGTGCTAAATTAGTTTTTTTGTTTTGTACAATTTTGTGTAATTTTTGTGTGACCGGATGCGTTGATTGAGCATAAGGAACTAGCATATATTTCAAACCTAACTGGATAAGTGATTTGAGCGCAAACTATAACATAGGCACCCTTAAGCGTCTATGAATGACATTGAATATTTTAATGATTTTAATTATTTAATTGACTGCATCAAAAGGAGGCTAATAAGAGTGCTTCAATAAATCGGTCATAGTAATTTTAAAATAGACTTGTTTCATAAGTGGTATAGATTGATTGAAATGAAAATCAAGTATGCGCTAGAGTGTATTAGAAAAACTAAAGTTCCATTTAGTATATATTAATTGAATGTAATTATTTTACATGCAAATATATTCTTGAGCTCCGAGTTTAATTAAGGCAATTTAGACTAAGAGCTGGTTACACTTGATTATAAAGCAGGATCGTTTATGACTCCACGTAGTAATTAATACTTTAAAGGCAAAGAAAGGTTCAATATATAGTGCATTTACCTTGTATACACAGGGTATACCTTTGGAAAGTTTTATTAACAAATATCAACTATCGTGGCCTGATATTAGCAAATCAGAAGTTCTGGAGATTCTAAAATATATAACAAACAATCATTTTAAACAAACTACTCAAATAATAAATCAAGCATATGAATGCTCTGACGGTTGCCTAAGAAACGTTTTATTTTCAATCTTACAGCCGGAGACTGATATTAAAATGCATGTCAATTACAATCCACATATGTATAGAGCTTATCTTGGTCTTGACATTCCAGAGGGCGATATTGCAATGAAGATATGTGGTGATGTTTATAAGTGGCATAATGGAAAAATATTACTGTTAGATCACTCATTCCCGCATTGTCCTCATAACAGAACAGAGCAACCGAGAGTTGCTCTTGTTATTGATTTTTTGAAACCAGATAAAGATAGAAAAGAAATGTTAAGTTTAGAGAAAAACCTCATTGCTAAACGAATGAAAGATAACCCTCTTGGTTTAGGAATATTTACAACAGAAGATAAAGTAAGTGATGAAGTTTTTAAAAAATATGATTTAGAATATCAGCTTAATTGGCAAGGGGAAAATATGGTTTAAAGACTCATGAGACTCCAGCGTTATAAGCCGAAAAACGTAAAGAAAATTATTTGATCTAACTTATTTGGTCGACTTACTGTCCCAAATTGAGGGAGTACATCAAAAAATCAAATCATCAATAGCTAGTAATTCATAGGCTAATAGCACGTTGCACTAAAGCAAGCCCCATTAGACGACTCAGTATTTGTATTAGTTGTTTACAATACTACCTTATGAGTTGATGTATTATTCACTTTCAGCTGACAGATGTTTGTCAACACTATGGGTAACGGTGCATCCGGCAACTACTGCAGTAAAAGCTGTTGCTAACCAGAATATATAAAAGCTTTCAAATACATAGGACAACACCAAAGCGGCAATGCCTATAATCCATAAAATTAATTTCATTTTAAGAACTCCTTAGTCTTCTTAATATAACTCATGTGAGCGTTGTTCCACTTCTTGTGCGGTCATTTTGGCATCTCTGCCCCACATTTTCTTGTAAACAAAGGTCGTATAGATAAAAATGATTGGCAACATGATCACTGCCACAACCAATATGCCAATTAATGAAGTCAATGAACTACTTGAGTTCCAAAGCACCATACTTTGAGCTGGTGCAATGCTTGATGGCATGATGAATGGAAATAAACTAAATCCTAGTGTGAACACGGCACCAAAACATGCAATGACACTGCCTGAAAACGCAAGTAATGGCTTAGATTTTTTGGCAAAGCTTAACACCATAATTGCACCAACGAAGCCAAGAATAGGCGCGATTAGCATCCAAATATGATTGCCATAATTACTCCACCAGCCACCTTGTGTTACCGTTACAACGCCACCTGTTAATGGATGATTGATAGCCTGTGAATAGGTGTTTAAGTCACTCGCTAGCTGCCAGTGAAAGCCAGGAATAAAGATAAGCCAAATACCACCAATAGCAAATAGGATGATAAAAAGCCATGCAGTCACTTTCTGAATTTTGACAAAACGCTCTAATAACACGCCACTGGTACGCATTGCACAATAGGATGCGCCATGCATAATCGACATAATCACAGCAAAGATGCCAATTAATAATGCAAAGGGTCTTAATAAACCAATCAGTGAAATAAAGGCAGGTTCTTGCACGAGTGCCTTAGTTTCACCATAGTAAAAACGCAAAGAATGTGGGTCAAATTGAAATGGTAAGCCTAAGAATAAATTGCCAATAGCCACACCAATAATCAAGATGGGAATCAAGCTACCTAAGCATAGCATCCAATCCCAGAAACCTGCCCATTTAGTATTTTCAATTTTATGGCGATACTCAAAGGCAACAGGACGTAAAAACAAGCCCCAAAGCACAACCAAAACACCTAAATACATGCCTGAGAATGATCCGGCATAGACACGTGGCCAAATGGCAAATAACCCAGCACCTGCGGTGATTAACCAGACTTGGTTGCCATCCCATGTTGGTGCAACAATATTGATAATGGCACGTTTTTCATTGTCATTTTTACCAACAAAACGCGCAAGAATGCCCGCACCAAAGTCAAAGCACATCGTTGCGGCCGTCAAGAACATGATAAGACCAACCGCTAACCAGCTTAATAACTGAATAACACTATATAAATCCATCATTATTGTTTCTCCTTCGTGATTGCTGGTGCTTTATTAAGGACTTTGCTTGGCCCCAAACGTGCAAACTTAAACATCAAATACATTTCAACAGCAAACAATAAGGCATAGAACAAGCAGAATATTACTAGCGTAAACAAAATATCCCAGCCATTAATCATTGATGAGCTTACGGTTGTTGGCAATATATCATACACTGTCCATGGCTGGCGTCCGTGTTCGGTAACGATCCAGCCACATAAGCAAGCAATCCAAGGTAATGGAATCATATAGAGCATCGTTCGTAAAACCCAACGCTTCTCCCATAAAGTTTTTCTAAAGAGCAAGATCAAACCACCAACCATAACTAAGAACATAAAGACACCAATGCCAACCATAATTCTGAATGTCCAGAATATGGTTGAAACATTTGGGACTGTATCTAAGGCTGCAGCACGAATTTGTTGAGAAGTCGCTTGAGTTAATGGTTCACCGACTGGTAAATAACGTAACAGCAACATGCCATAACCCAGATCTTGGTGATACTCATTATAAGTAGCGTAGTCACTTTTTGCTGCCGAGCCATCGCGCATTTTCATCATTGCCTCATATGCTTTCGCGCCATTGGCAATGCGTGTGGTAACTGCTGGAATCTCTTTGCCGGTTATCACATCAGTGTAGCCATCAAACAATATGGTGTTGACGCCATAAATCTTCTGATCAAATGAATGCGTTGCTAATAGACCTAATAATTTAGGTACTTGAATTGAGAAATCATTCTTGCGTTCAGATTGGTTAGGGAATGCGATAACATTAAAATTCGCAGGAGGCGTTTGCGTGCCCCATTCTGCTTCAATCGCCGCCAGCTTCATAGGCTGATATTTATACGCCAAAATACCCTGCTCATCACCCATCACCATCACCATTAATGAAGCGATTAAACCAAAGCCTAGACCAACACCCATGGAGCGCTTAGCAAAGGCAATATCACTTTTACTTTTCTTGCGGAGCAAGTAAAAAGCGCTAATACCAATGACAAAAACAGACGATGTTATGTAACCAGCAATTACCGTATGAGCAAAGCCAATTTGAGCTATTGGATTAATAAACAAATCCCATAAATGCGTTGTTTCCATACGCATCGTTTGCCAAACAAACTCGCCACCGGCAGGGACTTGCATAAAGCCGTTAGCAACCAGAATTAAAAGCGCAGATAAGTTTGACCCAATTGCTAAACAGAACGTCACACATAGATGTTGTTTCTTAGAAAGTTTGTTCCAACCTAAGAAGAACATACCAACAAAGGTTGACTCAAGCATAAAGGCAACTAAGCCTTCGATTGCCAATGGCGTTCCGAAAATATCACCAACAAATTGTGAATAATATGCCCAGTTTAAACCGAATGAAAACTCCATCGTTAAACCTGACAAAACGCCTACAGCAAAGTTGATTCCAAGGAGTTTACCCCAGAACTTGGTCATGTCTTTATAGACTTGTTTGCCAGTAATGACATACATAAGCTCCATCGTGAAAATAATCCACGTAAGCCCTAGTGTCAATGGTACAAAAATAAAGTGAAAGCAGGCGACAAAGGCAAATTGCCAACGCGCAAGCTCCACCGATAATAGACTTGGTATCATTTATACTACCCTTCATTATGATTGAACGTTTTTATCGACACCATGCCTATAGCAAAGCATCTTAGTGCCATTGTAGTTTGAGTTATCACTGAGCTAAACTATCAAAGATAAATCAATGAAGTAAGCTTGCTGTTTATTGACATAAATCAAGTTTTTGGCACAATGATTGATATCTCTTCTTAGAATAAGAAACAAATTCATGGTGATACGCCCAATACATAAATCAACTGATCGCCCTAAAACTTGTCATTTTTGTGATTGCCGTGATTTATGTAGTGCTCTTAGTATCAACCCGTTTGATGATGACAAAACACTAACTAAGGTGAAGTCTATTGTGGTTAATGTCAAAAAAGGTGATGCACTATATACAATCAATCGTAATCTAACTGCCTTTTATAGTGTGCGCGCTGGTAGCTTTAAACTGGTGAATGCTCATGAACATATCGTTGATTTTTGTCTACAAGGTGATGCGTTTGGATTTGATGGTATTGAGGCGAGTACGCATCAATTAAATGCAATTGCCTTAGAGGATAGTACGGTATGTGGTTTTGATTACCCTAGTTTTGTACAAGCCATTTCAAATGATACGCTATCTAATTTAGATTTTTTGCAATTAATGAGTAAAAAATTTAATGCTGCCATCCATCTTGTTGATGCTACCTGTGAGGCGCATATTAAATTAGCACAGTTTATTTATCGATTAAGCGCCCATCAAAAACGCTGTGGTTACTCCAACACATTCTTTACTTTACCGATGAAGCACTTAGAAATTGCCAATCATCTCAACCTAAGTATTGAGACAATTTCGCGCGCCTTTAAAACACTTGCCAAAGATGGTATCGTTCAAGCTAAGCACAAGGATATTACGATATTAGATAAGGTAAAACTTAAAGCACTCGTATCATAAACTTTTCACACTTAATTCAAACTAGACGAATTGTCGCAACCAATACGCTATGCTACACTACGCGTCATTATGCATAGTTAGCTAGAGTGTTTATTTATGTCTAAAGATATTCAAACCGTTAAAGTGTTCAGTGGACAAAGAATCTGTTGCCCTATTCCTGAACACGCTTCTTGGAACCAACATCCACGCGTATATATAGACCTACATGACCAAAACAAAGGCGTCTGTCCCTACTGCAGTACGCGCTTTGTTGTCGTTGATAATGACCAAACTGTCTCTGATGCGTAAATATCTCATTATCGCACCCAGTTGGGTTGGTGATATGGTGATGTCGCAATCGCTTTATCGCTTTATCAAATCACAAGACCCCAATTGTATTATTGATATTGCAGCGCCCAAGCATTGTTGTGACCTAGCACAGTTTATGCCTGAAATTAATGAAGCCTTTGAGCTTGAATTTAAGCATGGTCAATTTAGCTTTAATGCGCGCAAACAAAAAGCCCTTGAATTTAAAGGCGAAGGTTATAGTGATGCCATTGTATTACCCAATTCATGGAAATCGGCACTCATTCCTTTTTTTGCCCACATTAAAAAACGCACAGGTTGGCATGGTGAAATGCGTTTTGTGCTGTTAAATGACCGCCGTAAACTCAATAAAACAAAATATCCCTTAATGATTGAGCGTTTTTGCGCATTAGGCATTGCTAAAAAAGAACACTTACCCACAAAGCTGCCCTACCCTAAGTTTAATGTTGATAGTAACCTCGTTGAAACGACACTGGCTAAGTATCGTTTAAGCAAAGATAAAGCGATTATCGCGCTGTGCCCGGGGGCTGAGTTTGGTCCTGCTAAAAAATGGCCAAGTGCTTATTATACTGAGCTTGCGCAATATCTTTTAGATCAGAATTATCAAGTGCTTTTATTAGGTGGGACTAAAGATCAGCAAACCACATCAGATATTAGCAAAGGCTGCAATCATCACGCCCATTTATTTAATTTAGCAGGAAAAACCACTCTATCAGAAGCCGTTTATCTGTTAGCAAGTTGCCAAAGGGTCATCAGTAATGATTCAGGGTTAATGCATATCGCTTGTGCGCTTAATATTCCAACCTTAGTTATTTATGGCTCAACGTCTGATAAGTTCACACCACCATTAAATACATTGGCGAAAAGTGTTTATCTTGAGGACCTTGACTGTCGTCCTTGTTTTAAACGTGAATGCCCATTAGAGCACATGGATTGTATGAATAAATTGCTCCCACAAAAGATTATTGCTGAGCTTGAGAAATTGCCACTAAGCTTGCCAACATCATATTCACATAATCCGGACTACTAGGTACCCCTTGAACTTTATTCATTGCTTGTTTAAATGCTTTTGAACTTATTGCTAATGAGCAGCGCTTAAGCGATGGCAATGCCTCTTTAATCGCAGGATAAAGTGATTTATCAACACTACTTATCGTCGCTCTTAATTTCGTTAGATCTAAATCTTTATGATCAAAGCTTTTAGGATAAGAGATCCATTTGTCTAGCCAATATTGTTCAATAAACTTTGACATATCCATTTGTAATTGACTAAACATTAAGGTTGGATAAAGTGGTAAACCCTCCTTCTTAGCAATTGCTTGAACGTTTTGTAACACCTTTATCTCACGCGCTGGTGCGTAAATATTTGTTTTAGCTGAGTATTTATCAGCAGCGACTAATTGCATCACTTCAGCCCGTTTTGCAATTAAATTAAATGCATTGGTGAGTTTGCTGCTATCACAATCAGAGGCATGCGCCACACTGGTTAATACTGCTGCCATAAAACATACCTTTGTTACTTTATTGATTATTTTTAACATTATTTCCTTCTCATGATAAAGCCGTAAAATCAATAATATTAAGCTATATCAAATCGTTAGTTTCAATGCTTTTATGCAAAAAACATTAATTTATCCAAGTCTTTGCCATTTCATGCGCCACTTCTCGCACCAATTTAGGAACAAGATAGCCTGAGGTTAATGATTTAAGCCTAGTATGTATTTCTTTGGCTGTTATCTCATCAACATCAAAGTGCGCTGCTCCTTTGACTTTATCCAACACATGTAAATAATATGGCATAACCCCAACGGCAAAAAGTGCTTCAGATAAATCCTTTAATGTATGCGCATTATCATTAACGCCTTTAAGTAACGTTGATTGATTGAGTAAAGTAAACTGTGACTGATTCTTAAGTGCTGCCAAAGCAACGGTGACATCATCATTAATCTCATTGGCATGATTGGCGTGAATGACTATAATTTTTTGTAATTGCGTTTCTTTAAACACATCAATCAACTCAGGGGTGATTCGCTCAGGCAATACTATAGGTATTCTTGTATGAATGCGCAAACGTTTGATATGTGGAATATCCTCTATTTGCGCCAAAAACCATTTCAATAACAGATCATTATGCATAAGTGGATCGCCGCCGGATAAAATGACTTCGTCAAGCTCTATGTTTTTGTGAATATACTCAAAAGCATCAAGCCACAATGCTTTTGATTGTGTTTGCGCTTGATAATCATACTCTCGACGAAAGCAATAACGACAATGGACGGCACACGCTGGATGAAGTATTAATAATGCGCGATTTTTATATTTATGCAAAACGCCTTTTGTCGGATTAAAATCCGCTTCTTGTAAGGGGTCATCAACATATTCATTAACCGACTCAAGCTCTTTTACTGAAGGTAAGACTTGCAATAATAATGGGTCATTGATGTTACCCTTTTGCATACGTGATGCGAAGCTTAATGGAATACGCATTGGAAATGATTGAAGTGCCGGAATATCATAAGACACCGGATCAATTTCCAAAAATTGCGCCAAAGCTTGCCAATGTGCAAAACCTGTTGCCAATGCATGCTTCCAATCTGCATTTTTGCTATGCGCTTTATTCTGTTGCTTAACGTGTTTTTCGTGTATCATGTTCGACGTTTTGAAATAAAGTAGCGCTAATATACTAAAGAGGAAAAAGATGGCAAGTTTTAGTACAAACGAATTCAAAAATGGTTTGAAGCTTTTACTCGATGGCAATCCAATGGTTATCGTTGAAAACGAGTTTGTGAAGCCAGGTAAAGGTCAAGCATTTAATCGTGTCAAGTTACGTAATCTAAAAAATGGGCGCGTGATTGAGAAGACATTTAAATCAGGTGAATCCGTTGATGCAGCAGATGTTCTAGAAGTAGCAGCAAGCTATTCATACTTTGATGGTGAGTTTTATGTTTTCATGCATGATGAAACATTTGAGCAATACAATGTTACTGAAATAGCATTAGCTGATAGTAAAAAATGGATCAAAGAGCAAGATCAATGTGCTATCACTTTGTTCAATGGCGAACCCATTAGTGTGACACCGCCAAATTTTGTGCAACTTAAAATTGTTGAAACAGACCCAGGATTAAAGGGAGATACCGCGGGCACAGGTGGTAAACCGGCAACACTTGAAACAGGTGCTGTGGTTAAAGTGCCTTTATTTGTTCAAATTGACGAGATCGTCAAAGTTGATACACGTACCGGTGAGTACGTTTCACGCGCTAAGGACTAAGGTTGTGAGCGACGTGGCACAAACAAAAAGCAACCTTATTTGGCTTGACCTTGAGATGACAGGTCTTGATATAGACACTTGTCATATTATTGAAATCGCTGCGATTATCACTGATCCAGATTTGAATATCTTGGCTGAATCGCCTGCTATTGCCATTCATCAAAATGAAAACGTGTTAAAAAATATGAATTCATGGTGTGTTAAAACGCATGGTCAATCAGGCTTAACGGAACGTGTCAGACAAAGTGACATTGGTTTAAACGAAGCAGAACAATTGATTTTGGATTTCATTAAGCCGTATGTCAAAAAAGGTCAATCCCCCTTATGTGGTAACTCTGTTTGGCAAGATCGCAAATTTTTAGCAAAATATATGCCCACTTTAGAGGACTATTTCCATTACCGCCTGTTTGATGTAAGTTCTTTTAAAATTGCAGCCTCCTTCTGGCGACCAGAGTTATTGCAGCAATTCAATAAAGAAAGCACCCATTTGGCTTTAGATGATATTAAAGAGTCCATAGATGAGATGAAGTTTTATCAGACAAACTTATTAAATCTAGATGCATAGCCAACTTATATTCACTTTGGGGGGTATTATAGTCTTGTAGAGTGGCTTACTTTCGATCAAAAATTTTGTAGACCTCATCATCGTTTCTTTTTCCAACCACAGTTATATAAAGTATTTCACTATCTGTTTTATAGATTATTCGGTACTCACCTATATCTTTACGAAAAAAGTCATCAGACCCTTTTAGTTTTATAATGTCTTGTTGTTCAGGGTTTTTAGCTAGTCTAAAAAGTTCTTTTACAATTTGTTTAAATTGTTTTGGTGGTAACTTATCAAGAAATTTATCAGATTGTTTACTTAGATTGATCAAGAGCATTTTTTAGCTTACCCATACTTTGCTCAACACCAATATACCCATCTTTTTCAGATTGTAATGCTTGATTAAGCCAATATAAATCTTCAATAGATTGCAATCTATCATATTCCTTTTTACTAATAAGGACGGCTTCATTTGATCGACGTTTTACAAAAACAGCTTTGTGCATTGCTTCTGTTAAATACTCACCTAAATGTGTTTTAAACTCTGTACTGGTTATCATGATTAAATAAACCCATTTGATTAATTTAATCAAATTATAGGATGAATCACTCGATAGATCAAGATGTAAAATTTTCCCCCATTTTTCTTTGCCATATAGCACCCTAATTGACCCAGCTAAATCATTAGCTAGCGATTGCTTACTAGATATTTCCTTTTTAAAACAACTTTTTCTTTAAGATATAAACTCAATTCAAAGACATCATTTAGTTTAACCTCACCAACACCTTCGGGTGTGCCTGTCATGACAATATCATGATCATTCAAGCTGAAATACGTCTGAATGTATTGAACTAAAGACTCTGGTTTATAAAGCATATGCTCATACAAGCCATGCTGTTTAACACCGCCATTGATCATTAATTTAAATGATAAATCAGCTAAATCCTTGATATTCTCTAAGGGAATAAATTCACTAAACACCGCCGCGCCATCAAATGATTTGGCTTTTTCCCATGGCAGTCCTTTTTGTTTAAGTTCGCTTTGCAAATTACGATCAGTTAAGTCAAGCCCCAAGCCAACCCCTGCTATTTTTTGTGATTCTATCAGTAGACATAACTCTGTTTCATAGTGCAGTATATGCTTTGGGTCAATAGCTAACGTGTTACTGATTGCTGAATTAGGCTTTATAAAAAGCACAGGCTCTTCGGGCATCTCATTATTAAGCTCTTTGATGTGATTTAAGTAATTACGTCCAACACATACGATTTTTGAAGGGAAAACAATTTTATTATTAAAAGCAATGCTATGCATATAAGCTCTATCACTCTAACTTAAGTAAAACAAGGCTAACAGTTTTTAAATTTGCTGTAATGACTAATATAAGCAAAATCATAAAATTAACCGATTGAGCGTTTGCGTGAATTACAAATTTTTCTTATGATAGCCGCCGCTCTTAACCGATTAATGGAAGTTATAACAAATATGTTTAATAAAAGTCTTATGACAAATCTCATCGCGTTTATCATTAGTATTTTAGGTGTATTATTTGCTAATGCTCAACTCAAGGCTGTTGGTTTCTATGCCCTTTCTGGAGCACTCACCAATTGGTTGGCGATTGTAATGCTTTTTGACAAAATCCCCTTTGTCTATGGCTCAGGCGTTATTCCACGCCAATTTGAAGGTTTTAAACGCGCGATTAAAAATATGCTGTTAAAGCAGTTTTTCAAAACTGAATATCTTGAGCGCTTTCTGCTAAGTACTTTTGCTGATGAGAAAAATAGCTTTAAAGATACCATTGCCAAAAAGGTTGATTATGACTTGCTATTTGACAGTTTTGTTGAAGCAATCATGGAGAGTCAGTTTGGTAGCATGATCGAGTCTTTTCTTGGCGGAAAAGATGCCATTGAGCCGATGCGCGACTCTTTCAAAGCCAAGATGGAAAAATCAATTATAACGATGCTAAGTAACGCTGATGGCAATGGCAGTTTTCAATTTGATCAGTTAAATGCACACCATATTGCTGAAAAGCTTGAATCTATGATTGATGCGCGCCTAGAAGAACTCACACCTAAAATGGTGAAAAACATCATTCAAGAGATGATTAGAAAGCACCTTGGCTGGCTCGTGGTTTGGGGTGGCGTTTTTGGCGCTATTATTGGACTTGTTGCCAGTTTTTTCTGAATTAACCATCTAATATTCTCGGACTTGCTCAGAGAATTAAAAGAATAACTATGTTTGTATGACTACTTAATATGCTCTTGGCATAACTGCTCAGCAATTCCGATATAATTAGCAGGTGTCATTGCTTTTAGACTTTCCTTAACGTCATGTGGTAAAGCTAATCCATCGATAAAGACGGATAAATCATTGAGTGAAATACGTTTGCCACGTGTTAACTCTTTGAGTTTCTCATATGGCTTTTCAATACCATAACGACGCATCACGGTTTGCACGGCCTCACCTAAAACTTCGACATTATTTTTTAAATCTTCTAAAATAGGCTCGCGATTAAGCTCAAGTTTTTTCATACCCTTTAGCATCGCCTGGTAAGCAATCAAGCTATAGGCTAAGCCAACACCGATATTACGTAACACCGTTGAATCCGTCAGATCGCGCTGCCAACGTGAAATAGGCAATTTAGCCGATAAGTGATTCATTAACGCATTGGCAAGACCCAAGTTACCTTCAGCATTTTCAAAATCAATTGGGTTGACTTTGTGTGGCATGGTTGAAGAACCAA
Source organism: Cysteiniphilum sp. 19S12-1 (assembly GCF_052030685.1). NCBI lineage: Bacteria > Pseudomonadati > Pseudomonadota > Gammaproteobacteria > Thiotrichales > Fastidiosibacteraceae > Cysteiniphilum > Cysteiniphilum sp. 19S12-1. Next base: position 33,498 of record NZ_JBQAJM010000003.1, on the reverse strand, counting down.
TCTCACCAGCAATCGTTTTTTGTTTGAAGTAATTTAAAGAAATATAACCCCAAATATCACGATTAAAGTCGATACAAATCGTATTAATACGACATAAACAATCAAAACATTCAGCCACATAGTCATGTGGTTCGATCTGTGTTGTTAATGGGTTATAGCTTAACCCTAAGCTGCCGACAAATGACTTAGCCAATTTCTGCCAATCAATATCAGGGTATGCTGCAATATGTGCATTAAAGTTACCCACCGCACCATTGATTTTACCCAAATACTCAATTTGTGCTAACTGCTTGGTTTGACGTGATAAACGATAAGCAACATTAATAAGCTCTTTGCCAAGCGTTGTCGGTGACGCAGGCTGACCATGAGTGCGCGATAACATCGGTTGATCAGCAAAATCATTTGCTAATTTTTGAATAAAGTCTTGAACGTGTTTAACCTCGGGTAATACGACTTTTTCAATTGCATTTTTCAACATCAAAGCATAAGAGAGATTATTGATATCCTCAGAGGTACAGGCAAAATGAATAAACTCACTGATATTAGCAAGCTCTGCATGCTCTGCAATTTTATTTTTAATGAAGTACTCAACAGCTTTGACATCGTGATTGGTTGTTTTTTCAATCTCTTTAACTGCTAGCGCATCTTTTTCACTAAAGTTATTGATAATGCCATCTAAGACATTTAAAGCATCATGAGATAACTTTGGCACTTCATTAATTTCAGGCGTATTAGCAAGATGCTTTAGCCATTTGATTTCAACTAGCGCGCGATAATAAATCAGACCATACTCACTTAAGAAGGGACGTAATTCAGATGCTTTATCAGCATAACGACCATCAACAGGTGATAAACACAATACGGAATCCATAAGACTAAGACTCAACATTCAAAAACAAAGGTAGCCCGATTGTAACAAAAACTATTTAGTAGCCTCAAACGCTATTTATAAGTTTTAATGAATTATTTGTTTTTACTGTCAACAAATATCTTTAGAGATCAATCACAAATGATAGTTATCAAGATCCATCAGATTTTGATGCTGTTTACTGAGATGATTAACTTCATATTCAAAAATGTTATTAAGCGTATCGTTATCATTTGCTTTGTCTACGCGATCTGTAATTATAGAGATAACTCCTTTAAGATTGCTCCTTTTTGGAAAGTTTTTGGCTAAATAGTCTCCTACATACGTTAGCTCTTGATCTGTATCTAATAATTCATTTAAGTATTTATCCTCCAATTTAGCTAGTTCAAGCATGTTTTCTATGGTCAAAGGACGTTCTTGTGCAAGTTTCATTTCTTCGGTTGGATTATCTACAATGCTGTTCATAATGGATGAACCCAATCCACATTTGTTAAAAGAATACTGCACAGCCTTTTGCATGTGTAAACACGTTAGGTCTTTTTTTTGCGTTTCAAACAATCCTAAACCTGGTGTTTCGATGTCTTTGAAAAGCATATTTCTGTAAGCATTGTAAGCAACATAGGCAACCATAACCTTTTTGGCTGTTTTCATTTATTAACTGAACTTTCCCTAATTTTGTAAGAATTTGCTATGATGAGCTGCAAACCAGAGTTTATCCCTATATCTTAGGGTTGCTAAAAAAACAGGAGCAACTCATCGATGGATACCTTACAACCTTTACTTAATCACTTGCAAGCACTTTTTAAAAGAAGCACTCAAAAAGGACAACTTTTTAGTGCGGTGATTTTGGCAATGATTGTGCCTATTGGTTCTGGCATTAGTAGTCAAATTTATCGTAAACTCGTTCAGATAATCGGTTACTCACTTAGCAAAACACGTTTTTATCGATTTATGGCGAGTAAATGCTTTCACTGGGATGCAATTTGGCAAGCTATATTTAAACTGATTCCATTACCATTGACTGATGGACGCCTTATCATAGCGTTAGATGATTCCACCACGCCTAAAAGCGGTAAGGAAATATTTGGTTGTGAGCATTTCTTTGATCATGCAGCCAAGCACAATCAAAGTAAATACCCTTGGTCACAGTGCTTTGTTCAACTTGGACTCTTAAAGTTCATTCATACCCGTTGGGCATTTTTGCCATTGTTGACGCGATTTTATCATTCTAGCAACAAAGCCGCAGCTGACTGTTTTAACAGTAAAATTGCACTGGCCTGTCAAATGATTTTTAAGCTTAGCACTTGGACGAAATCCCCCATTCTTGTTGTGACTGATTCATGGTTTGGTAATGGCAAATTATACAATCCACTGAAAGATGAATTGAGTAATCGAGTCCATATCCTCACTATGTTACGCAAAAACAGTGTTTTATACAGTTCTCCTGAGGTTGTTGAGGGTAAAAAACGTGGGCGTCCTGCAAAATATGGTGTCAAAGCAGGTTCTGTTAGAGAGTTAGCAAATGAATACAAAGCCAAAGCCCAGAAAGTCACAAGCTTTGTTTATGGCAAGAAGCGTGAAATGCTCGTCTATGAGAAAACCTTTATGTCTAAAGCCTTTAAATGCTCGATAAAAGTTGTCTTTGCCTATTACAAAAATCATGTCGTTGCTTTAGCAACAACAGACTTGAGTTTAACCGTAACACAAATATTGGAATACTACAGCGCGCGATGGAAAATTGAGGCTGGCTTCAAAGAGCTTAAACATGACATTGGTAGCCAGAGAGCCCAGGTAAGATTGGAGCATTCTGTCACAAATCACTTGAATATGTGTATGCTTGCTATTACGATTGTTTGGATTGCTGTGATGAGTCTTTCGTGTGATGCAATCAATGAGCTAACGCATAATGGCAACAAGCCGCAATATCCTTTCTCTGCAGCACGAAAGTTATTGATAATGCGTCAGAATAAGCTTAGGGTTTGTCAAAATGATGAATTTGAGCTAAAAAATCATAAAAATTCATGGATTCAAATGATTATCGGGCTCGCGGCTTAACAAAACTTGGGAAAGTTCAGATTTATTAACCTTTCCTGTTTTATTGGTTTGTAACACTACCAATCATTTTGTACTTAAATGTAGTTGAGAATGAATGGCATAATTAGACTATCACTATAGTCAGTGTTTATATTCAGGGATTCAATAGCATATTTAAACTCTATTAAAATCTATTTTGATATATTTTTTGTTCATAATTGGATTTAACTATTCTCAATGTTGATTATTGATATTGTAATTAAAGAGAATTAATTACATTTTAAGGAATGCTTTACTTTGGGCATTAAATCCGCTATTTTCCTTAGCATTGTGACTAGGCTTTTATGTTGATTTTATGGCGTATTATATTTATGAAGAGTTTGAAATGATTCGCGTATTTGGCGCGGACTGCGTGAAGTTCTTACAAGGACAACTTACCAACGATATGACATTGCTTAATGCTAAGAACCCGATACAGCTAAATGCGCTATGCAATCAAAAGGGACGTATTATCGCCCTATTCTTTATGCGTTTTGTTGCTGAGAATGATTTGTTGTTAGCGTTACCTAGAAACTTGGCTGACCAAGTATTGCAAGCCCTTAGAAAATATGCGGTATTCTCTAAGATTAGCTTTGAGGCTTGTGATCAATATCAGCTGATTTATAGTCAAACAGAGAATGAAGAAGGCTTTTTGCTGCAACATGGCATTGTTGATGTTTCTCAACAGCTTGTTAGCTCATTAAATTTTGACGAAGTACAAAAAGAGAATATTTGCCAACAGTTACCGATGATTGATATTCATAATAGCGAATCCTTTTTACCGGCAGAGCTTAACCTTGATCGCCTAGATGTCGTTAGCTATCAAAAAGGCTGCTTTATGGGGCAAGAGATCATTGCACGCATGAAATATCGCGGTAATTTAAAGAAATCCTTGTTAAGCATTGAAACCGATAAGGCATTGCCGTTTGCCGAGAAACTGCAAAACGTTGAAGGAAAAAATATCGCTGACATTGTCAATCAAGTGAATATAAATGATAAAAGCTTTGTGCTTGCCGTGTTTAATCACGCCATTGAAAACGCACCGATTATCTTACAAGGCGATATTGATGCCAAAATTATTGCTTAAACTAAAATGCGTCAATTAAATCCAGAGCAACAACAAGCGGTTGAATATATCAGTGGTCCACTATTAGTACTTGCGGGTGCCGGAAGTGGTAAAACCAGTGTCATTACTGAGAAAATTGCCTATCTCATTCAAAAGTGTCATTACAAAGCGCATAGTATCTTAGCGGTTACTTTTACCAATAAAGCCGCCAAAGAGATGAAGTCACGTGTGCAATCTCGTCTTGAAGGCGAGAACACTAGAGGCTTGCGTATCTCAACTTTTCACAATCTTGGTTTAACCTTATTACGTAAGCATCATACTTTGCTTGGCTATAAAGCTAATTTCACTCTATTTGATGAGCAAGATGCCATTACCCTAATTCACGAGATTGCTTATAGTGCTTTTCAATCAACCAAACAAGCAGCGGCTGAATTTAAACAGCAGATTTCATTGTGGAAAAATGCGCTACTGACCCCAACTGAAGTAATTCTTACAGGCAATGATCATTTAAAGCAGGCGTATGAAGTGTATATTCAATATCAGAAATATCTTAAAGCCTATAATGCGGTAGACTTTGATGATTTGATTTTCATTCCAGTGCAATTATTGAAAAAACATCCTGAAGTTAAAGAGCATTGGCAACAACGCTTTCATTATGTATTAATTGATGAATATCAAGACACCAACGAAAGCCAATATAAATTAATGCAATTATTAGTTTCTCAGCGCCAACAATTTACCGTGGTCGGTGATGATGATCAGTCAATTTATGCTTGGCGTGGTGCGCGTCCTGAGAATTTATCTCTCTTGCAACAAGATTATCCAAAACTCAAAGTTGTCAAACTTGAGCAAAATTATCGCTCAAGTGGGCGTATTTTGCATGCGGCGAATACATTGATTGATAACAACCCTCACCTATTTACCAAGAAACTTTGGTCAGCTCATCATTATGGCGAACCGATTCGTGTACTTATAACCAAAAGTGAGGAAGATGAAGCGCAACGCATTGCCAGTGAAATCATGACGCACAAAGTCAATAATAATACGCATTTTAAAGACTATGCCGTGCTTATTCGTGGCAATCATCAATCTTTTTTGATCGAGCGCTATTTTCAGCTATATAAAATCCCCTATGCCATTAGTGGCGGCAGTTCATTTTTTGCTAAAACAGAAATCAAAGATGCGCTGGCTTATTTTAAGCTTTTGGTCAATAATCAAGATGACTGCGCATTTTTACGCGTGATCAATACCCCAAGGCGCGAAATCGGTCCATCAACACTTGAAAAGCTCGGTGAATATGCAACATCACGACATATCTCATTATTCGATGCCATCGATGAAATGGGGTTAACACAAGTATTAAAACCTATTGCGATTGAAAAGCTGAAAGTTTTTAAACAATTTATTTATGACTATCAGCGTAAAATTAAGGATGTACATCATTTAGCAATGCATCTGATCCATATGATGGAAGCAATCAATTACCATACTTGGCTGGTTGATAATGCGAATTCATTAGCGCAAGCGGAAAAACGCTATAAAAACGTACTGGATTTAATTGGTTGGATTTGTGAGAAAAAAGAAGATAACGATATAGCTGATGTAGAGAAAACAACAGAAGCGGAAAATACGGAAAATACGGAAAATGCAGAAAGCTCAAAAAACCAATCCGTAGCGATAAATTTTGCAGAAACGATCAATCGCATGCTGTTATTAGATATTATTGATCGAGAACAAGAGCAAAAAGAGGATGAAAAAGTGCAGATCCTCACAGTGCATGCCTCAAAAGGTCTAGAATATCCACATGTTTATGTAATGGGTGTTGAGGAAGGTTTATTACCACATCAGCAAAGCATTGATGATAATTTTGTCGAAGAAGAGCGCCGTTTGGCTTATGTAGCCATCACGCGTGCCAAACATACCTTAACCCTGACCTTGACAAAAATGCGTAAAAGATTTGGTGAAACAATCCCTTCAAAGCCCAGTCGTTTTATCGATGAGCTGCCACAAGATGACCTCACTTGGAGTGGCAAATCAGAAACCACTCAAGCCGAGAGAAAAACGCTTGCTAAGAGTAATTTAAGCTTATTAAAGGGTCGTTTTAGCTAGTTGTCGTAAACAAAAACGCATCTTCATAAGCTAAGTATTTGGCTTTGATTTTAAATGCTTCTCTAAACTTATCATCAAGTATTACTTTTTTAGGTTCATCCATTTTGAGTAGTTTACCACTATCAATTAATAACATTTGATCGCAAAATTGAGCTGCTAAATTTAAATCATGCATCACCATAATGACACCCAGATTATGATGCTGTAATAACACATCTAAAATTTCAAAAACCAGCGCTTGTTGATAAAGATCTAATCCAGCAGCATGCTCATCTAATAGCAGCCATTTTTCTTCATTATTCTCGCCAGTAATAATTTGCAATACAGCACGCGCTAAATGAACACGCTGTTTTTGTCCGCCTGAAAGCGTATGAAAAGGAATATTTTTTTGTTTAGTTATTCTTAACATTCCGCACACTTGATTGATTAGATTTTCTTTACGATTGGAATTTAAATCATATGGGTAAAACCCCATGCCAACAATGTCATTAACAGTGTAATTAAATAAAACCTGTGTATTTTGCGCAAGATAGGCAAATCTCTGAGCACGCTTCTTTGGACTGAATTCAGCGATGTTTTCACCGCCAAGCAAAATCTCTCCTTTGACATTTTTGCCAGAAAGTTTAGTTGATATCACATCTAGTAGCGATGTTTTTCCAGCACCATTGACGCCGATAATTGCGTATTTTTTACCAGGCTCAAATGATACGTTCACGTCAAAAATCCTAGCATCAATATTGATATTTCTTAACTCAAGCATGCGCCTTGCTCAACCCAACTAACAAAGGCATCACTATAAAGAAAAGCCCTTAACATCGCAATAAATAATCATTTGCATATTTATGTATTTTAATATTCAAATAACCGAACATTCATATATTTAAATATTCAGATATACAGATATTTGAAAAATCAGGTATTTATATATGCCTGTATGCATATATTGTTTGACTGCCCTGCCCTCATCGGTAAAAATAGATGTAATTTAAGATCATCAAGGGATATTTATATGTCGATATTAAAAAACTTAGGCTCAACTTATCAGACAGAACTGTGTTTAAAGGCATTTAAAGCACTGGCTAATCCCGATAGATTTAATATTGCCCTATGGTTATTAGAGCCTAAAAAAAATTTTTTCTCTGAGAAAATTGATATTGAAAAAGAAGGTGTCACCATTAATATGATTATGCAAAAATTAGACCTCTCTCAATCGGTCACCTCACAACACATTCAACAACTTCAAGAAGCGGGCATTATTAGTTGTGAACGCAAGGCGCAATTTAGAATGTGCAAATTAAATAAAACCTACACACGCCAAATGTTTGAATCCATTGCCGATATGTTTCAGTAACCTGCCCTTTTATTCATAGCGTATAAAATTTCTTTTTATTATCCCCAAGTTGGTAAATTTTTGATTATTAAGTATTCAAATCAAACTTTTTTTGCAATTTAACGCCCCTCAAACCCTCATTCCTACGTTGGGGCTCTCGTGCGATAAGAGATAATGTGTAAATATTTTATTTTGGCGAACTTTCTTGAATCTCTGTGGAGGCTGCTTTCTTAATGATTTGATTCCAGTTGAATCGTTTTGATCTGTTCTTGAAAGTGTAGTTGCCGTGAAGGTTAACGTGTGACCATGCAACGATCGATACTTTCTTAATTCTCTCTACTTCTTCTAGCTTGCCTTCTTTTTCTTTGGCAGTAAGCACACCTGATAGTATAGTAGCGTTATAGTAAATAATCACTTCGCAGAGCAGTCTAGCACAAGCGTCATTTATCGTCAAACACTCATCGTTTTTTCCGTTGAGCTTATCTGAGTTCACTGTGGCAACTGTTCGTTTGAGCTGATGATAGGCTTCTGTTCGATTAAGCGCTTTCCTTACTGATTTTCTTAATTGCTCATCATCAATATAGCGGTAAATGTATTCACTCCTGAGAATATCGTTATATGCCCATAGCGCTTCCTTGGTTTCATTCTTAAACTTATTATCGGTAAGCTTGCGTATTAGTATACTCTGATTACTTTTTTTAAGAACCAAAGAGGCAATAATTTGTTTGACGTTATCCCATTGGTTGATAATTTTGTCTTTACTGATCTTATGCTTTGGGCGAATAAGGTGCTCTTTGTAGGATGATGGTGAGTTAAATCCATAAAGCATATTCTCTTTATTATTAATTTGCTTGTAGCAAGGTGCAAATGCTCGATCAATAAAGTGCAATAAGGCGAAATTAACGTTATTACTACCATGACTGTCTGTTGAGATGATCTCAGGTTGCACTTCAGATTGATTGTTGTATACCAAGTCAAAAACAAAGCGACTCTCATGTTCATCAGCACCAAATACAGTGGCATTAGCAGGAATATGATTAACGACTAAGGTAGTCGATGAAATACCGGAGCCTAGATAAAAATACTTGGGCGAGTTTCTGGATTTAAACGTACGATGCTTTGTTGCATATTTTTGACCATCGATACCACCATGGACAACACCATTGATATTGTAGTGATTGAATATCGGTAGCTCATGGATCGCATCTGAAATGGCATCACAGGCATTATTAATTGACTCTAAGCTTAAATACGATTTACTGCATTGATATAGCTGATCATAACTGTAATCTGATAAAGTTGACATTTTATAAATGCCGTGATTAGTTGCTTTGGCAATAATCGTTGCTGACAATGTAGCCTTATCAAGGCTGCCTTTGACTTTTTTATCGATAATATGACGAAACTCTGATAAAAAATGTAGCTCCTGATCAACTACTGCAAATACATCAGCAATATCCAGTACGTCTATCATATCAAATACTTTATGATTGACCTCAACGGGATCTTTATTGTAGGGAAGTGTCCACTTGCGTTTGTCGTACGATTTAATATCAATTGCTGTGTTTGCACCTTCTTTAATATTGGTATTGGTGGTTTTAATTTGAGATTCTAATAAATCTTCTAATGCGCTAAGTTGTTCATTAATTGGCGTGTTAAGTAGTTCTAAATTGAGCTCTTTGTCATCTAAGGTTGAAAGATCAACCAACTCATCCTCATAAAAACCGTAACCAAAGCTGTCTTTAACAGCGATTTCACCACCATTGAGTCCTTGATTGATCTTATCATAAATAAAAAACTCGTATGCCTGATAATGCATTGATTTACCATTTTTGTCATCTTCACTTACAATAAATTCAAGCGTTGTATCAGGAATACATCCCACTGGGAAATCACTATAAGGGATGAGTTTCTTTTGTTCATCTGGTTTTTTTAAAAATTCTTTTAAAAATGTTGAGGCATTAGCTAAGCCATTATACTTGCCATAATCAATCTCCAGATGTGTGAATATTTTACGTAAATTTAATTTGAAATACTTCTCAGACTTTATGATGTGTTGCCATTTAAGCATTTGGTGATGTTTTTTGCTATTAGCCATATAGTCAACGGCTTGATCAAAATCATCGTCACCAATATTGTTTATTTGTGCATTCAAAGTGCTAATTGTTTTCTTCTGGTTTTTTGGATCTTTACAGTCACTTAAGATAGAGGCCAACTTAGGTCTTGTCTTAAAATACAGCTGTTTATCATCCTGAAGTTGCTCCTGAGCATAATCATTTGCTTTACTCCAGTATTTACTAATTTTATGTCTGAATGTCTCAATAAGATTATCGTTAATCCGCTTGCAACGGGTATGTAGGTAACAAAGAATATATAATGGCACCAACGGATCACTCATGCGTTTAAGTTTACCTTGACCATAATAATCCACAAGTGAAGCATAATACTTAATTGATTCTGGTGGCAAATCAATATCTTTCAGTAGTTTTGCAGCATACTCAAATAAGTCAGCAACTGAATTAAAGCGTTTGATTTCTTGCTGTATCTCCTCATTACTCATGGATACAGGCGCTTGCACCACATCACATAAGTTCATTGAGTCACTGGAAGTTTTATTATCAAGGAGCTGTTTGATTGCACGCTGATATTTTTCTGGCATTGCTAACACAAAGTCACCTAAGCGTGATTCTTCATGCTGGATGGCTTCACTGACAATCAATTGAAACTCACTGTATTTGGGCATCTCAATTTTTTGATCAATCAGGTGTTGCGTGAGTTCAGTAAAAATAAACATTGCCTTGCAGTCTCTTTTAGCAAGTTGCTTGGCATAATCCAACAGCACGTCACGGTAAGCAGCACTTTTATATTGTTTCCAACCAGTCAATGCCAACACATACTCTAAATGTCGTTGATGAATTGGGCGACTGACACTGATCTCATAATTAACTTTTTGATCATACAAGCCTGCAATATAGTGAATATCGTCATGATTAACAGACTCTGATTGTAAGTCAAACAAAATAGTTTTTGCCTTAAAGTATCCAAGCATCAAGATAAAATGAATGCGGCTTTTCAAGTTGCGAATACTTTCAGCTACCTTTTTTTCATCATTACTCAAATCAAAAAATAACTGACGATCATCATCTGAGAAGATTGGTAAACCAAAATAATAGTTGACTGATGAATCTGGTAGAAAATGTATTCTCTTTTTAACAATGGTTATTTTATGAGGCATACAATTACGCCTTCTCAGTTTTTGTACGTTGATTTGTAGCTGTTGTTTTATCTTGTGTCGATTGAAGCTTGTAGCTTCCGACTTCAACCCCGCGATGTCTAAGATAGGCATACAATGTATAACGGCATATTTTAAGCTGGCGACATATTTCATTGGTTGATAGCTTGCCTTCTTTATACAGCGTTTCAGCAGCACATGCTTTTTCTTTAGCGGCATCTGATAAACCTTTAGGTCTACCACCAAGACGACCTCTGGCGCGTGCTGATTTTAACCCCGCAAAAGTTCTCTCACGGATAAGGTCGCGTTCAAACTCAGCTAAGGAGCCAAAGATATTAAAAATCAAGCGACCATGTGATGTGGTCGTATCAATCGGATCATTTAAGCTGACAAAGCCAACTTTGCGATCCATAAGATCAGTAATGATTGTAATTAGGTCTTTTAAGTTGCGACCTAATCGATCAAGCTTCCAAACCACTAAAACATCACCTTCATGTAAACCATCTAATAATGTTTTGAGTTTAGGTCGCTCTGGTCGAGTACCTCCAATGACTTCATCAATAATTTTGTCACAACCTTGCGTTAAGAGGTCATCAATCTGCAAGGTGATATTTTGATCTTTGGTTGAAACGCGCGCATATCCATATTTCATTCTGCTTTACTTAACTAAAAATGCTTACACAAACATAATAAAATCATACAAGTTTAGCATTTAATGTAAAGCCGCATTGTTGCGTTAAGGTGAGAAATTTATATATTGTTTGTTAAAACCTTCGTTTTTTCAGACTCATAACCTGTACTATAGTTTTGAAAAACAAATTCCATCCTACGATTTAGAGAGCCATTAGAATTAAGTTCTTGAAGTTCTTTGCGAAAATTCTTAAGATTATCTAAATATGTTTTATCATCAGTTGTATTTTGATTGGTTTGTAAAAACTCCCTTACTGCTTCTGTATGATGTTTATTTTTGAAGACACGATTTAAAAAACCAGAGCCTTCATTCACGTAATCTTGTAAAATATTTTGCACCTTATTTTTAACTGCACTCTCATTGTTAGCTAGAGACTCATATTTTTTAATTTTTGAATAGTCATTGTTGGATATGGCTTTAATTTTATCTTCTATTAATGTTTTGGCTTTATCATAACTGCTAGTTTTTTTATATTCCGTATCATAGTAATCATAGTCATTTACACGCCTTTGACAAATCATACTGAAGCTATTAGAAACACTGCCATTACTAGCAGTCTCCAGGTCCGCCCTTAATTTAGACAAAGTTGGTAAGCTGCAATAAGGCAATACTTTTTTCTCTATGTCTTTAAGGAACTTATCTTTTTTTCTACCAAATGACTCATAGGCATCAGAAGCTATCTGCCTACGCCGACACCCAAAAGGGTCAGATCCTTGACCTAATCCATCATCATTATCTAGCATCCTTGATTTCCCTTGAGTTGGGTCTTCTATGTATGATAAATATTTTTTGACAACTTCATACTGTAGATCTTTGGGTAATTTTTGAATAATTTGAGGAACTTCATCAATAATTGGTTTTGTAAGAAAATCATTTCTTCTTATCCGATAAAACCCTTGGTCTAAATTATTGCTTACCTTGGTATCAGCAAAAATAATGTCTTCTAAATTGCTAAGCTTAGAGTTATCATCATTACACTCTTTGGCACGGTGAAACTTTAAGAAAACCTTTGTGATATTGTCACTTAGAAGATCTTTTCTATCGAAATTATGAATTCCAAGTAATTTTGTATACTCATCACTAACACGGCTGTCTTGAAGCAAGAAGGTATGTCGGTCAAATGAGGTGAAGAGAGAGTCTAACCCTTTTTTGTTCAAATCATGCCCATTCAAAAAGGATAAGATATTTGAACCTAAAGGCTGTTTAAGTTTACCTCGACCTAGCTTAGACGCTTGCTCTTTTTTTCCACCCATAATATAATCCGAATTTAAAAATTTTTTTTACTTAAAGAAAGTATCTTAATTTGCCTTAGTTCTAAACACAGTAGAAATACGCTAAAATCTTCTAGTAAGAAAATATTTACATATTATCTCTTATCACACGATAACCCCTTATTGATGGTTTCTATTTTAATCCAACTAAAATCATATTGACAAAATGACATGTATCCCTCGTAAAGATAGCTCTTGCTAGTTTATAATATCAATCTACTTTTCATAAAGAGACAGATAAAATATGCAACATTTTGATTTGATTTGTATTGGTGGTGGCAGTGGCGGCATTGCCGCAGGTGTTCAGGCTGCACGCTTGGGGAAAAAAGTCGCTATTGTTGAAGCCAAAGACCTAGGTGGCACTTGTGTTAATCGCGGATGCGTCCCTAAAAAAGCCATGTGGTACGCAGCTAATCTTGGCTCTCGTTTAAAACATGATTATCAAGGTTATGGCTTTGATTTGGATGTCAAAGGCTTTGATTGGCAAACACTTAAAAATAAACGTGACACCTATATTTCTAACATTCACCAGTTTTATAATAAGCTATTTGATAGCCAAAAAATCACCCACTTTAAGGGATGGGGAAAATTCAAAGATAGCAATACTATCATCATTGATAATGAAAATAACACTACCGAAATAAGTGCTGATTATATCTATGTTTGTCCAGGAGCCTACCCTTTGATTCCAGAGAATATTCTTGGTGCTGAGCATGGTATTACATCGGATGATTTTTTTGAGCTTGACACACAACCGCAAAAATCAGTCATTGTCGGTGGTGGTTATATTGGTGTTGAAATTGCCGGTGTTTTTCATGAGTTGGGTACTGAGACACACCTTCTTATTCGTCGTGATAAACCACTTAAAGAATTTGATGAGATGTTAAGTAATGAATTACTTAATAGCATGCAAATGCTAAAGATGGATGTAAGAACCAATACCACTATTACTAAAGTGGTTAAAAAATCCAATGACCTACTTGATATTCATTTAAATAATGGTGATGCGCTTTATGATGTTGATTGTCTCGTTTGGGCAACTGGACGCGCGCCACTCACCGCTAATTTGGGATTGGAAAATACAGACATTAAACTCAATGCCAATGGCACGATTATTGTTGATGAATATCAAACGACAACGGTTTCTCATATTTTCGCCATTGGTGATGCTACGGGGGCTGCACAACTAACTCCAGTTGCAATTGCCGCCGGCAGACGTTTATCCAGACGGTTATTCAATGATGAAACTAAACTTAAATTAGACGCACATTTGATTCCTACGGTTGTCTTCTCGCATCCTGCAATCGGTACTGTTGGTTTATCAGAAAAAGAAGCCAATGATCAGTATGGCAAAGATAATATCAAAGTTTATCAAAGTAAATTCACTCCACTTTTTGCTGCGATCTCAGGCTTTAGATTGCCTACTGTGATGAAGCTTATTGTTTCAGGTGTTGATGAAAAAGTGGTAGGTTGCCACTTGATTGGTTTAGATGCCGATGAGATATTGCAAGGCTTTGCAGTTGCTATCCAAATGGGGGCGACAAAGCAAGATCTTGATAATACCATTGCTATTCATCCAACCAGTGCCGAAGAACTGGTTACGATGCGTTAATTTCTAAAAGGATTAATATATGGCAGATGATGTTCGTTTAGATAAGTGGCTGTGGGCAGCGCGTTTTTTTAAAACGCGGCAACTTGCCAAAGAAGCCATTGAAGGCGGTAAGGTGCACTATAATGGTGCGCGCTCCAAAGTCAGTAAAAAGGTTGAGATTGGTGCAAAACTTACCATTCGTCAAGGGTATGCTGAAAAAGTTGTTATCATTGTGGCTTTATCAGATAAACGCGGCGCGGCAAGCATTGCGCAAACGCTTTACAATGAAACCAATGATAGTATTGAGAAACGCGAGCACGAAACAATGCTTAGGAAACTAAATAAAGCCACCCTGCCCAATCCAACAAAACCAAATAAAAAAGAGCGTCGCCAGATTATCTCTTTTAAACATCAACAAGATAGTGGTGATTGAGAAGTTATAACCGCAATATTTTCTTTAACAATATCTTCATCGGTTACGTTATAACTTAGTGAACTTTTGCTAAAAACACTTTCACTTTTCACATTACTTTTGTTACTTGCCGCTGAGAAATGCACGGCATCGACGCCAGTTTCCTTAAATTGTGGAATATTATCTTTATTAACACCACCACCTGCCATAATTTCAATTTGACCATGATATCTTTGCACTATTTTGGCAATATCATCTAGCCCCATATATGCTTTACTTTTACCACCAGATGTTAAAATGCGATCAATACCTAGATCAATACATAGCTGCACACTGCCAAGATAATCAGGCACCATATCAATCGCACGATGAAAAGTCACTTCTAATTGATAAGACTTAGCAAGCTCTGTTAAATATTTTGTTGCTGCGATATTAATATGACTATGTTTGTCAAGCACACCGATAACAACACCATGCGCGCCTGACTCATACATAAGTTTAATCTCTTGCGCCATCATGTTAATTTCAGTCTCGTTATAACACAAATCCCCCGCGCGTGGACGGATCATCGTATGGCGTTTAGCTGTTGATTTCTCTTTAGCATATTGTACTAAATACGGTGAGGGGGTTAAACCATCTAAACTCAGTGCGTTACAGATCTCCAAACGAGTTATCTCGGGGAATTTTGCTACCACATCAATGGATTCAATATTATCCACGCAAATTTCAATATTCATGTTTAACTGTTTCCCCCCACTTTTTGCTTTTAATATCTGTTATAGACTTTCTTGATTTGCTATTTTCACTATTTTTTCATTTTTTCATTTTTTTTATCATGTGCTAAAAGACAAATCATGTCACAAGCAACATGTGCCGCAGCAATTGCCGTAATTTCAGCATGATCATAAGCCGGAGCCACTTCAACCACATCAGCACCAATTAAATTTAAACCGGTTAACCCACGCAAAATAGCTAAACCTTGCGCTGAGCTTAATCCTCCTGCTACAGGGGTGCCCGTACCTGGTGCAAATGCTGGATCCAAACAATCAATATCAAAGGTAATATACGTTGGTCTATCCCCTACAATGTGCTTTACGCGTTCAATTACTGTTTTAACACCATGTTCATGCACAAAAGGAGCATCTAATACATTCATGCCCATAAAGTCTTGATTCCATGTACGAATACCAATTTGTGCCGAATGCTTTGGATCGACAATGCCATTTTTAATCGCTTTATAAAACATTGTCCCGTGATTTAACGAATCTTCATCATCATCACGCCACGTATCACAATGCGCATCAAAATGAATGACTGATAAGCCTTTGCCATATTTTTGAGCCATCGCTTTTAAAATAGGATAAGTAATATAATGATCACCACCAAAGGTCAGTGGAAAAACGCTGTGATTAAGTAAATGCGCGATATGTGCTTGTATAGCATTTGGTGTCGTCAGCGGATTATGTGGATCTAAAAAACAATCACCATAATCAATTACTGCCAATTCATCAAAAGGGTTAAAGCCCCATGGAAACGTAGTAAGCTCTGCCAATTGCACTGATGCTGCGCGTATTGCCCTTGGACCTAAACGCGCGCCTGAGCGATAAGTAACTGCCAAATCAAAAGGCACACCGCTCACGGCAACATCAACATTGGTCAGATCTTTGGTGTAATTGCGACGCATAAAGCTTGTTACCCCACCATACGTCATCTCAAACTGTGATCCTTTTAGCGCTTTGCGCGCAATGGCTGCATCAACTAATTCACTCATTTATGATCATTCCTTTTATTGATTAATTTGTGTGTAAATACGATTAGCCCAAGGCAACATCTGCTCGTATTGAACAACCTCCGCATGATAGCGTGAAAACTGCAAACGATAGTAATCCAAACTGTTATCAATCACATGTAACTCGTCAAACAAAGCATGATGATTGATTAAATTAGTAACTGATTCATCATAACGTTTGATAATAAGATCTGTTTCAATATTGTGTCCACCCTTTTTAACTCGATCAGCAACACGCTCAATATTCAGCTCAACGCGCTCTAAGCCCATAAAATAACATACAGTGCGATAACCTTGCTGTTTAGCGCGCAAGATACGACTTAAAATACTTTTGCCTGAGAACGTGCTTTCCATACAAGTGTTTAAGCTATTATCAAGTGCGGTTTTATACAGAGCAATGGCTTGCTTTGATGCAAAGATCAACGGGTTGTCTTTATTTTTTAACGTCGCAATACGATTAAGCGCGTCAGGATCAATATTCGTTTGAATATTTGATAAGTCCAAATAGGCACGTAATGAGCTTTTGCCCGAACCATTTGCCCCTAATAAAAAAATAGCAACAGGCTCACTCTCAGAGCTAACCTGAATGGATTGCGTTACAAAATGATTAATCGTTGTATTCATCGCATTTTTCTTTTTTAGTGATTAGGTGTAATCCGTGTCTAATCGGCAATATTAAATTATCCACTTCTGGATGACCACAAATATATTGATTAAAATCATCTAAGGCCTTGGCGCGCTTATCCACAGGATCAAGCACCTCACCACGCCATAAAACATCATCAACAACAATCATCCCCTTTGCACTTAACTTCGGCAGCAGCAAGTCAAAATAGCGACGCGTTTGCATCTTATCGGCATCAATAAAAGCAAAGTCAATACCATCAGGAAGTGAATTAATTGCATCAATCCCTTCTTGAATAAGCATTTTAATTTTATAACCCACATCGCTTTCTTCAATATATTTACAAGCCAATTCATGACCGGATTGATGTTCTCGATCAATCGTATATATTAGCGTATCATCATCAGCTGCTTCCGCCATTGCTAGTGCTGACAATCCACTAAAGGTGCCTAAATCAACGCATATTTTAGGGTTTTGCATTTTGATAAAAAACTGCAAAAGTTTAGTAACAATGGTTTCTGATAACATTTGTGCGCCATGTACTGAACTTTCAGTGTCAGCCTTTAATGCTTGTAAAAGTAGAGAGTTTGGCTTGGTATGGTCAAGACAATACTGCCATATGTTTTGTTCTGTAAATTGGTTTTGTTTCATGTGATAATCTCCCAGTAACCACCTTTAGCTGAACCAATCCGCTTGATAACACCTTGCTTTTTAAGGCGGCTAATTATTTTCTCTACACCTGAGGTACTTAACCCTGTTTCTTCTGCAATAGCTACTATGCTTATATTATTGCTATATGAAATCAATGCCAAAACTTTGCTTTCATTTTCACCCCACTTTTCACCCCACTTTTCACCCCACTTTTTCACCGGCGTTTTCACGCTTTTGTCGAAATCTTTTTCTTCCAACGAGTCGAAATAATCACGATCGTAAGGAAAAGCAACCTCCATAAAATTTTCACTGAAATGAAAAACACGTTTTGAATAAGCTTGTAAAATACGATTCATGCCAGAGCCTAACTGCTCAACCAGATCAAGGTCTCGGTATACTTTGTAAATATCGCCACCTTCTGCAGAATTCAAAAAGGCAACCACTTCCTTTTCCAGCCTATCATTAAGCTCGCGCTTAAATTCCGTGGTTTCGTTTTCATATGGGTGGAAGGTGGTCATTTTTGCTGCTTCCTCAAACTGACAATTTTATTGTTAATAATTGGAGATTTAGACAATGTTTTTATCAAGATCATCATTTATTATCGAATGCAGCTTAAGTTTATGCGCATTATCACATGCTAAAGTAATTCCGACAACCTGATCGCTTATAGAAAAGCCACATGCGACAAAATCTTTACTATAATTTATTAGAAACATCAACAAGGACTGTGATATGAAACCAAAATTCAATTTAGAACAATGTGATTCGTTAAAAGCTTTATGTGAAAAAGAGCTTGGAAAGACACACCGAACGCCACCACAAAAATTTAGCCTAATGCTGCCATCTATCGAGGCTTTTTTGTATTTAGTTGGTATTATTTTTTCCATTTTTTTATTTTCGATGGCGCTTTTGGCAATACCATTTTTTCAAGAAATTAATGAACATATTCGTCCCACTTTCTTGATTACCCCTACCATATTTATTGGTCTTATTGCAGCGATCATTGCAATCTGTACTTTTGTGCTAGAATATACAAACTCAGATAAAAGAAACGGCAGAGCATTAGTTGCTAATAGCTATTTTTATGCTCTTTTTATTACCTATATGACAACCCTATTTTTCATATTGCTGTCTCATCTTTTAAACAATTATTTGTTTCCTATTTTTGGTTTTATAGCAATCTGTCTTTGGCTTATATTTGCTTTTCATAAAACTGTAATATTTATTATATTCTCAGCTAAAAGAAATCAATTGATTGACAAATTTTATATTTCACTATTTGATCAAGCTTATGCAGAAGCTTATATCTATGATGAAATAAAAAATTTTGCTGATCAACAACTTATATCACTAGATTTGCTTGATTATAAATTTTTTGATCAAAATAACCCAAACTATAAGTACATTCGAGCCAATCAAAATGGCTTTGTGTTAGACATATCTCTAAAAGCACTGATCCAATTTGCCAAACAATTAAACTCTCCCATATATCTATACCCTACCATATCCAGAAAAATAAAAATGGGGGATGCATTAATTGCCATTCCAAACACTGATAATTTAGATTTAGTTAAGTTTAATAGTCTTATCAACATATTTACCATCTCAGATCATTTATTATTTCTAAATGAATTTGATCAACTTGAGGTGAGCACAATTGAATCCATGAAAAATGAAAACAAAACTAATATCCAAAAAACTTCGATCTATACAAGAAATTGATTCTACATTTTTATAAGCTTGAAAAACCACTCGCTCAAAAACAAGCATACCGTGTGATGCAGAATAATATGCTTGATCCATTTATGTGCCTTGTTCCTTTTAGATCGTTAGAAAGGAGCATTTATCCATGGTGTTTTAAACAAATAGATACCTTAAATTTTCCTTTGCTATGGCAATTCCACAAAGACGTCCTCTTTTTAGCTATCCGCAATCAAGATTATTATTTCTTTAATATGCAAATTCAATATTTTCAAATATCATTTTATAGTGCAGTTAAAGATGCTACAGACCCAACTATACGCAAATCTGAAGCATGGAATTTTTTGCAGCGTATTTTTAGGCATGAGATCATTGATGTTATTCATAGCAATCCTGAGAGGTATAAAGAGTATGTCATATGTATACTACAAGCTTTTCAACAATTATTTAAACGAGCATTTGACGCTAATAAAGTTAATGATTTTTGTGAAATGTTGCAAAGCTGCTTAAATTTATTTGTTGATCAAGCGCATAGTTCTGAATCCGATCAAAATACTAAAGCGCTATTTGAATTTCGCCAGCAAGTTAGGGCATGTATATTATTTGAATTTATGGGCTATTTACTTTATATGGCGAACAGTAATCCAAAATTGCGCGAGCGCTGCAAAAGTATATTTGGCGTTTTTATGGAAAATAAGAAGGCTTTAATTTGGAAGTGTTTTTCATCGCTTAGTACAGTTTATCTTAAGACTGTTAATCTCAATAGATTTAATCCAAAGATTCAATCTTATTGGGTTCAGTGGTGTGTTTCTCCTTCCAAAGTTAATGTGACTGAGATTAAAAGAGATGAATCATTACGCAAGGTATATTTAGTGTTTTTGATAAAGCTCAACCCATCCTCATTACGAAGATCAATGTCTTGTACATTACTTGAAGACCTAAAGCAAGAGAAAACCCAATTAATTGAAGACTTGAAATCTATTGAAATGTGGGCAAGTTTTTTGGGTATGACCCAAACGCAAGCAGATGGGCTTATTCAAAAGATAGAAAGCAGCCCATTTTTTTAATCCATAAACCACATCATAAACTAGAGCAACCCTTCTCAATCTCCAGCAACTTCGCCTTATTATCCAATCCCCCACCAAAACCGGTTAAACTGCCATTGCTGCCGATGACTCGATGGCATGGCACAATAATTGAAATCGGGTTTAAGCCATTGGCAAGTCCAACGGCGCGTGCTTTGTTTTTATCACCCAAGCGTCTTGCTTGCTCGCCATAGCTTATCGTTTCGCCATATGGAATCTGACGTAGCTCTTGCCAGACACTTAACTGAAAATCTGTGCCATGCGGACATAATGGAATGTCAAATACTTGTCGTTTGCCTTCGAAGTATTCAGACAATTGAGTTTTTGCTTTAACAATTACCGGGTGATCAGCATCTTGCTTAAACGCTTGAATACTGATCTGAAAATCCTCTGATTGAGCTTCATGCTCCCAAAAGACATGATGAAGTCCTTTATCGGATGCAAATAAGATGAGCTCGCCAACAGGTGAACTCACCCTATCATAGACCGTTTGATCAGGTAAAAGTACTAAAAGCTTTTGAATTCTTTTCATGGTTTTCCCTTTCGTTTTACGATGTAATGAGCCAAGGATAAGTTGAGTTTTAATTTACCCCCTCACCCGTGCAGCTTAAGCTACACGACCTCTCCCACAAGGGGCGAGGTGAATACCCATCACAAATAAGTTATTTATACATTATTACTATCTCACAATTTTATCATTTTACAATTTCAAAATCAGGTAAATTCTCCAATAGTGCTTTACCATAAAACTTGGTTTTTAAGCGCTTATCTAGAATAATCACCTCTCCAATATCGGATTCAGTGCGCACTAGACGTCCAACCATTTGTGTTAATTTCAATGACGCTTGTGGCAGTGATATATCCATAAATGGTTTGCGCTTTATCGACTCTAACCACTCCGAGCGTGTTTTGTCAATCGGATTCGTTGGCACAGAAAATGGCAATTTATGAATAATCAATCGTGTTAAATAAGCGCCTGGCAAATCAACCCCTTCAGAGAAACTATCGACACCAAAAATAATCGAAGGTTTAAACTGATCCACGCGTTTTTTATGAATGGCAATCATCGCCTGCTTTGAGCGATCCCCCTGAATAAGCGTGATTTTTTTAAGGGCACTGTTTAAGCGCATATAGACCTTTTCCATCGCATGGATACTGGTAAAGAGCATTAAAGCGCCTTCATGCAAATCCTTGAAATAGACTTCATTGAGTAACTTAGCTGTTTCTTCAATATGTTTATCTTGTTGCGTCGGTTCATATTGCATATCAGCAATAATTAATTTTGATTTTGAATAATTTAGCGGCGATGACAACAGTAAAGTTTTAGCTTCTTTTTTAAGTGCCGTGGCATTTAAAAAACGATCAAACTTACCCAGTGAGCGCACTGTGGCTGAACACATCACCACGCCATGTTGGACATTTTGCCAAAAGACTTGCTTTAACAATGAAGCCGCTTCAATCGGTGAGGCATGAATATCATAATCTTGAAAATGAGTTGCCAACATATCCGTTTGCACTTCTTTTACTTCTTTTACTTCTTCCTGTTTAACTTTCTTTTCATGCGGAATAACCCATTTGGCAATTGGCGGCATCGTTGCTTGGTTGATCATCAATGACCACACGCTATAAAGATTTTTTGACCGCTCTAACAAAAAACCAATTTGCGTGAATTGCTTCTCTAAGCTACTGGCTGAATGAATTTGACTTTTTTCGGCAAAATCATCAAGTTTTGTTTTGAGCTTATCACACTGATTCATATAAAAGGCAGCACCCTCTTTGATGGACGTGGCAAGCGTCAACATCTCCTCATCAATGAGTGTCATACGCCAAACATTTTCTTCTTTTAATGCCTTATTATAGATTGGATCAATCAGTTGTTGCATTTGGGTTAGCTGCTGAATGAGATTTTTACGCACCTCTTTCCAGTTCTCACGCATTGAGCGATCAGCCAATTCAGAGGGTAAGGCATTTAACAGTTTATCAACATCATTAATCCATGTTTGTGAGCCTAATAGTGAGGCAAAACCAGAAAGTGACCTTAATGCCCGATCAGGTAAGTGATGACACTCATCGATAATATAAAGACTGTCTTCAAACTTAGGTAAAATTGCGCCATCTCCTAGATCAAGGTGTGACAGCAATAAACTGTGATTAACAACGATAATATCAACCTTACGCAAGCCTTGCCGTGCGTTAAAAAAAGGACATTCACGATAACACTCACAGCGGCTAAATGAACATGAACTGCTGGTGTTATAAATCTCACTCATTAATGCTTTAGAAACAGGCTTTTCCAATAGATCAAAATCACCATCCCAATCTTTGCTCAAACGCTGATCTAGCATTTCAGCTTCTTTTTGCAAGTCACTGTCATCACTGTCAAAGTGATGCAATTTACGTGGGCATAAATAGCGTGAACGCCCTTTTGCCAATTGATAACTAAACTCAATTTTATGGTGTTGCATAAGCTCATGAATAAATGGCAAATCTTTATCAATCAGCTGTTCTTGCAACGCCACCGTTGCTGTTGATACAACAATGGATAACTTCTCTTGCCCTTGTTTAGCGCGCACGTCATTTGCTAAAAGCGCACCCAAAAGATAAGCAAAACTTTTACCCGTTGCCGTTGGTGCTTCAATAACAATTTTTTCATTATTGATTAGTGTCTCTTTAACCGCTTCAATCATTTGTAATTGCGCATCACGTACATATAAACCGGCTTCTTCAAACAATTTTTTGATATTGAATTCTGTATGATTCATGCTTTGCTTTCTCATAGGACATGCTCTTTATTAACGGTTGCTCAAGTAGTGGTGCAGGTTTAACAAACTTCATGCTATATGATTATTTTTTAGGTAACGATGATTTATATATATTGGAAATGAGTTCATGATCAAATCTATAACTGTTAGTTAATGCTGAGGGGTTTCTAATAAAATTAGTATCTGACTGATTTTGATATTCATTAAGCATTTCTTCAACTAAACTACAAAAATCACCTTCACCACTTACTTTATAAATATCGTACCTTTCGTTGATAAATATAATGAACCTAGCAATAAACAGCTGGTTAGAACTTGAGTCATAACCCTGATTTCGATAATTGGTAATTTCATCATACATATTTCTAAATTGAATAATATCTCTACAAGAAATGTGATTTTGCGTAGACCATTCGCCAGTTAAAAATGTAACTGCATCTTTCTCCTTTAAAGAGCCTCCATTAAATAATGAACAAACAAATTCATGTCGTGCATCTTCATCCCACGTTAACGGAATTGTATGATGAAAAAATCTATCCAAGTATAAGTAGCCATTATAAGACTCTCCATACATGCCTTTAACAATATGAGATAACTCCTTTTTGTCACATAGAAATATAAAACTCACATTTATTTCAATGCTAAAAAAATGTTTTACTATTTCCAATAATGATAACGCATAGCTTGGTTTGCACCTATCAAGTTCGTCAAATATTAAAACCACTTCATCTAATCCATTAAAGGCTTCTGTAAATGTTTTCTTTACTTTTTCAAACCCACTGAACTCATCGAGGCTGCTCTCGATTCCCTGAAAACCAATATTTATTCCAGTATAAGGTATGCTTAGACTTATGTTTTTTCTTACGTATGAAATAATTTTTTTAAATGCTTCATCGCTTTTCGTTTGCTTTTGACTGCCTCCATTACTTTTATTATATATACCACTTAAGATATAAGTTATAGGGTCTGAAAAAACATCATACTCAAATGTATTTATATAAATAAAATTATAATCTTTAGCGATAGAGCTTTGCTCACGAAGGAAGTTGGCAAAAAAACTTTTCCCACTACCCCAAGGCGCGTCAATGCATAGTGTATTAACAGGTTCAGAAAAGCCTAACTTAATAAAGCTAGATTTTTTAGTTAAAAATCTCTTTATTTTTTCTATAGTCTGGTTAAATCCTTTAACATTTTGACTATCCTTATTTAAATTATTCATTCTCTGCTAACCTCTCCTTCAACCCTAAAACGCAAAAGCCGCTAAAGTGTGCTTGAATCAGAGGCATAGCGGCTATGTTGCTCCTGAGTGTATTCATTAGAATCCCAAAACGCAAGTTATTCATCTCTATATCGCTTAATTATTTAGATTGAATCGCTGATAAATAAACAATTTTAAGACTAACATAAGTATTGCCATTAAAATGCTCTTTAGATAAACGGTACGCCACTTGAACTTCATTACCGACTTTAAGGTCTGTGTGATTTAAATATTCATCGGCAAAAAACCAGATACTTTTAAGTGTTTTACCATAAATGGTGAGCATTAATTGTAAATGTTGGCTTTCTTTACCCACCCATTTGAAGCTATGGACACTTGCCTTATTACAAAATATAGGCGCTTCAAACTCGCGACCATAAGGCTCAAGCAAAGCAAATTTTTCAACATGTTTAAGCGTGAACTCCTCAGCAGTTAACTCACCATCACAATAAATAATTGGCGTGGCAGCAATATTGTTTTTAAGAATCGCTTTTTGACAATAATCATTAAATACTCGAGAAAATTCTACAAACTTTTCTTTATAAATAGTTAATCCAGCAGCTCCTGTATGTCCACCGTATTTGATCAGAATATCTGTTGTATTGTGATAAATAAGATCTAAAACGGCTTTGATATTTAAACCATCAATGCTGCGCGCCGATCCTGTGATAATATCATTCTCACCTTGCTTGGGTGAAAATAAAATCGTCGGCAAGCCAAAACTATCTTTAATGCGACTAGCAGAAATCCCATGCACACCAGCATGCCCATCGTCAAGATAGACACAAATACTTGATGTGCCTTTTGCATATTGCTTTGAGGCTTCCATCATCGCTTTGGCAGTCATTTCTTTTTGAATTGCCTTGCGATGATTGTTTTGTTGTTGTAAGAACTCAACCCATTGTTTGGTTTTTTGATGATCATCATTTAATAAGAAACTTACCGAGCTTAATGCATCGGACATTCGTCCATCGCTATTTAATAATGGTGCAATTACAAATCCCAAAAATTCACTATCGACCTTATGGTGAAAATAATCACTAAAGCTACTCCAACAGCTGCGTGTTAACTGTGAAATCTTGCGCATCCCATAAAAAGCCACAACGCGATTATTAATACTCTTTGCCATAGACACACAGTCAGCGACGGTACCTACCGCAACGAAGTCCAATAAATCCGTTAACTGATAGTCATTATTGATCGGTTTTCCTTCAAGCAATAGTAGCCTTCTGACTTCAGCCACCAATAACCAAGCAACCATACATCCGGCAATAAAGGGATCATTATACTCACAGCCCTTTTGTGTGGGGTTCAACACCGCATAAGCGCTTTGCGGCACACCTTCTTCAGGAATCGCGTGATGATCAGTAACAATCACATCAATGTCTTGTGATTTTAATAACGCAATACGCGCTTCATCAGTAGAGCCATTATCAGCGGTGATTACAAGATTAGGGCGTATGTCATCATCTAAAATACGTTGCGCAAGTTTATCAGATAAACCATAACCTTCCTCCATTCTATGCCCGATATAAGATCGGACTTTATCTAGTGGATGGTTAAAAATCTTGGTTAGAGCAACATGTAAAATCGCGTGCGATGTTTGCCCATCACAATCATGATCGGTTTCAAGCCCAATAATTTCGCCGGCTTCTAGTGCTTGAATAATACGTTTTGCAGCTTTGGTCGCATCTTTTAATAAATGTGGAGAAGTTAAAAATTTAAGCTTTAAGTTGACAAACTTCAAGGCGTGCTCTGGATCATCAATGCGTCGCGCGATAATGCTTGCGATAAAACTATCGACCTTATTTTCAAGCAACACTTGGTGTACTTTACGATGAAATGGACGCAGTTTAATGATGATCTCTGGACGTTTTAATTTTGGTGCAGCAATTGTTTCAGCCATTAGGCTTCCTTTGGTTTTTTGTTATTAATATTGCGTCGTGTCCACATTTTCACACCTGAGTTTATGAGTGCTGCCAATGGAATCGCAAAGAACAAACCCCAAAAGCCCCATATACCACCAAAGATAAGCACTGCGGCAATGACTGCTACCGGATGAAGACTCAGTGCCTCAGAGTATAATAGTGGCACCAATAGATTGCCATCCAAACCTTGAATGATCAAATAAACCAAAAGCATATAGAAAAGCTCGGAGCTAAAGCCAAACTGACTAATGCCAATAAGCACAACGGGGATCGTAACAATCACCATCCCAATATAAGGGATAAATACTGAAAGCCCGACACAAATTGCCAATAGTAACGAGTAATTTAAGCCAAAAACGATAAAGCCAATATAAGTAACGACGGTAACAATTAAACATTCAATGGTTTTACCTTTGACATAGTTACCCAATTGTGGGCGCACATCTGCCCACACTTCCTCTAATGCGCCACGCTCTTTAGGTAGCATACTAACAAACCACTTACCAATACGTTCTTTGTCTTTTAAAAAGAAAAATGCTAATAATGGCACAATAAATAAATAGACCAACCAAGTAAATAGACTTGATAACGAGGCAAGCGAAAACTTCAATAAATACTGACCAATACCTGCAATTTTATCCATTTTAATATTTGAGATGGTGCTAATCGCGTCCTTAATCTGCTCAGGTGTGATAACTGTTGGGTATTTCTTCGACAACTCCAATAAACTTGCATGGAGATTATTCATTTGCTGAGGAATACTTTGCACAAACTGCCCTGCTTGGTGCATCAGTGCAGGTAGCACAAATAGCAATAACATAATTACTAACGCAATAAAAATTAAAAACACAATGTAAACCGCTATGTTACGATTAAGCTTTAATACTTTAGATAGAAAAGAAACAACTGCTTCCAATAAATAAGCAATGATCACACCCGCTAAAATCGGTGCTAAAAGGTCACCAAAAAAGTTAATAATCAGTACCGCAACAACGGTTACAACAATAAAGACGGCAGGCTCATTGCTATCAAATTTTTTCTGATACCACTGCCTTAAATACTTAATCAAAGGAATTACCTATTTGTAAGATTCAATGACAAATGATTGTATACAAATTATTATGTTTTTTATAGTGTTTCATGATCGCAAATTGCGCGGAGTTTTTGAGTGTTAGAGTGTAATTGACTGGTAACAACCTAAGTTCTTCAAAAACGACGTTTTCTTTAAAATCGCTAATAAGGCAGCTTGCACATTATGCTCTTCTTCATGCCCTTCAAAATCCACAAAAAAGCTATAATCCCAAGCACGCGAGCGTGATGGTCTAGATTCAATCTTACACATATTGATATTGTGCTCTGACAAACAAGCAAGGACTTGTACTAATGCATTAGGTTTATGCAATGTTGTAAAGATAATTGATGATTTATACAATTGATCTTTTTCATAGGGTATATTTAGCTCATCACGTCCCAATAAGAAAAATCGTGTGAAGTTAAATGGCTCATCTTCAAAATGCTCTTTAATGATTTTTAGCGAATAGGTTTCTGCTGCTAACTTACTGGCAATTGCCGCCTGCGTTAAAATCTCTTTTTCAGCGATGTATTTGGCAGCACCCGCGGTATCAACAAAGCTCTTAGGGGATAAACCCATGCGCTCAATATTGTTCTGGCACTGTGCCAAAGCTTGTGGATGTGAACGCACTAGCTCAATGTTATCGATATTTGCATCAGGGTGAATCATCAAACAATGCTCAACCTTTAAAATAACCTCATGCTGAATACGCAGATTGTATTTAATCAACTCATCATAGGCAGGAATGACACTACCAGCAATCGAGTTTTCCACTGGAATCATCGCAAAATCGACTTTTTTTTCAGCAACCATCTCAAGCGCTTCGGCAAATGATGCACATGCTAAGGTTTCAATTTGATCTTGCCTATTTTGCTTATTTTGCGCTTGATAAAACTTATGAATCGCCTGTTCTGAATAAGCACCTTTTTCCCCTTGAAACGATATGACTAAAAGCAAATTAACCCCCTTTTTTACTATCTTTTACTATATAGAAACAGCTTCAATGATTAACAACAATAACGACTTGAGGTTTCAAATCGAAAATTCTTGGCAACATAATCTGACACTCATGTGTTATTTAATAAATCTAGCGGATAAACTATTATCAATTAACTGTTGGATTTCTGCAGTACCTAACTGTAAACCTTCAATCAGTTCAATATAGTTTTGATTAACATAACCACCAAAATACGCCGGATCATCGGAGTTAATCGTCACTTTGATGCCTTTGTCTAACAAAATTCGCGCCGGATGATCGATCAAGTTTGGGACTACTTTTAAAGCTTTATTTGATAATGGGCACATCGTGAGCGCGATATTATCTTTGGCAATACGTTTCATCAATACATCATCAGTTAAGATTGCATTACCATGATCAATACGTTCAACCCCTAGAATATCCAACGCCTGCCAAACATACTTGTCAGGCCCCTCTTCACCAGCATGTGCAACGAGATGTAAGTTTTCCTTGCGTGCTAATTCAAAGAGGTTTTTAAATTTCTCTGGCGGATTGCCAAGCTCAGAGCTATCCAAACCAATGCCAATAAAGTTATCGCGATAATCCATTAATTGATCAAAGGTGTTTAAAGCATCTTTTTCTGATAAATGACGTAAGAAACACATAATTAATTGTGTATCTATGTTTAGTTCAGCTTGCGCTTGTTTAACCGCACGATTGACACCATCAAAAAGTGTATAAAGTGAAATGCCACGTGATAAATGCGCTTGTGGATCGATAAAAATCTCAGTATGTGTTACATGATCTTGTTGTGATTTGAGTAGATAAGCATAAGTTAAATCATAAAAATCATCCGCAGTTTGAAGCACTGACATGCCTTGATAATATAAATCTAAAAACTCTTGCAGATTGTTAAAGTTATAGGCTTTTTTAACCTCTGCTAAATTTTTGTACTTTAGTTTGACGCCATTTTTTTGCGCCAAGTTCAGCATCATCTCAGGCTCAAGACTGCCTTCAAGATGTATATGTAATTCAGCTTTAGGTTGTTGCAATAAGGTTTTGATATTGTATGACATGGTTTTGTTTTCACCTATTTTTTGTGTTTTTTCTTTTATTTATTTACCAAAAACCTGCTTAAGCATGCGCGTACTATGTGTTTGTAGGTTAGGGTATTTTGTAAGTTGTTCTTTTAACTGGCTTTGCCAAGGGGTGTGCGCAATATTGGCAACGACAGAATATACAATATGATCCAACAAACTGGGAGAATCATCAAAGAAATAGTTGTTGTGACCCAAAAAGTTAGATAATGCACATAAGTCTTCATCTGCTTTTTGATAAATTTGTGCTTTACTCAAGCGCCCTAATCCTTGTTCATATGTTTGCTTTGTCGCATTTTTTGTCATGACTTTAAAGATCATACCAAACAATAACTTAGGCAACTTAGTGCCCTCTTGAACTACCTTGCGCCAGTTATTATCAGCGGAAACATCAACCCAACGACTATAGACCAACGCCCAATACAAATGCTCCTCACATAATCTCTGATAAGCCAAGGTTTGTGATTTTTCTAAATCAGTTAAGTTTTGCTGCATTGGTTTAACACATTCTTTCTCAAGCAAATCAATAATTAAACTACTGTCGCTATAAAACTTATCTTGTTTCTTAATATATGGCATTTTGCCCGTTGGTGAGCGACGTAAATCCGCACTATAAAAATTTTGATATGGTATTTTCTGTGCAAGCAAATAGCTTTCTAATTTCATGCAAAAAGGACTGGAATTTGGCACATTACCTAATTTAGGAAATTGATGTAATTCAATCATCAGCTCACTACTCCTTGTCATTATCTTTATTGGGCGGTTTTTTATCTTCTGTGCGATAAGCACTTAAGTCGATAATATTATTTGTGTATGTCTGTTTATTATAAGTTGTGTTTTCGCCTTGTATCTCTTTGAAGTCTATCTTTTGATCATTCGATATAACCTGCAAAAATTGATTACCATTAAACTGCAACAAAGCCTTATAACGATCAATACCATCATAGCTATACTCAAATGCATATTCGCGAAATAAGCACATGCTCCCGATATTGCTTTGGCGCGATAAGCGCATTTTGGTCAAACACACCGTATCATCTAATAGCTGAACATCCCATTGCTTTGCTGTTTTAACTGCCATATAAACCGCATGCTCTCTTGCTTTCATTGAGCTGCGCCAGATCAAGATCGCGATAACGATAATAATGATGGCACTTACTACGCCAATACTCATGCTAACAACCTACTTATTGTTTAAGTTATTTAAAATGACCGTTGCTCTTTGTCCGGTATTTGGCACAGTCACCAAACCATTTTTGGTGTCATAAAGTACCTTATCTCCAGAGAAGCGATTACCTGCGCGATCAACATAAGCTTTATCTTGTATGGTCAACGTGCTATTGAGCAAATTAAAGTTCATCTGTCTGCCTTCAGCATACATAGTTTGTTGATCTGAGTCAGGCTCTTTCTGTTTAGATTGTTTTGGAAACGGCAAAGAATAAAATTTAGCAATATATGGTGTTGTAGAAGTCAAAACCACATCTTTGACTTGTTTATTTTGATCATCAAATAAAACCGTTAGCATTTGCCCCGTTAAAAAACGGCAGCCATTTTGTTTTTTACAAACGTTCTTGGCATAATCTAATGCCGCTTGTTGAACTTTGGTATAGTCCACTTTGTCATCGGCTTCTTTTGGGTCAGGGAATTGATATACGGGCCAGTTACTATTTTCATTAGGCACACTATAACCGCCACATTGAATATTGGCATCTTTGGTTTGCATCACAAGCACATTGCCCTGATAAATCATCTTATGCGCATCCTGACTATAAGATAAACTGTCACTACAAATGGTAATTTGTCCATCACTGCTGGCATTTTTACCAAACATGCCAGCAGCATCCATTGAACCACCTTGTTCAGCGGCGAAAGCATGCTGTAACATAAACAAAGAAGCTGCGCCAAATAATGCATACTTTAGCAATCTATGTTTTATTTCATGTTCATTTTTTTTACTTTTTTTACTTTGTTTGCTTCTTTTGTCTCTTTTACTGTCCTGCATAATAACTTCTTACATCCTTCAATAACTTAAAATCACCTTTTTTAGGTGATCCATTCATGCCTGTACCAATCGTATTATTTAGTGTACCTGGTTGACTTATCGTAACTTTTTTATCTGTATCCATATAGTCTTTGTCATCATCGTAATTGACCGAATCAGTCGCAATTTTAATCGCAGGTGAGTTTTTGCCATTGGCATGACGCAACATCACCACATTGCCATATAAATGCATATTATTGTTGTTATTGGTAATATCGGCATAATGTGCACTGATATTCCAAGGTTTATCTTTTTTGTCTTTTGAATATAGCGTAGCGTTAACCGTTGTAAGCTTTGAATCTTGATTATAAAAACGTGTTGCATCAACTGCGGTTGCTGTATATTCTAGCCAACCTTTGGTGTTATACCTTTCATAGGTAATAGCCTTTGCGGTGTTCTCAACAAAATGCGCTGGCAGGTCACCATGACTAATTTGCTCTTGCGCTGATTTAACCACCAACCAACCGCTAGTACCAATCACAACGACAAGTCCAACGGTTGTGAAGAAAACGCGCTTACTAAAAAACATTAAACTTTAACCTCACCAACAGTGATATAATCATCAACGATTTTATCTAATAACCCTTTACTTTCTAATATCAGATCACAGACTTCGCGCACTGCACCGCAGCCGCCTTGTTGTGATGTTACGTAATCAACACGCATTTTAACAGCACTTAAGGCGTCAGCTGGTGCAAAGGATACTGCTGATTTCAGCATCAAAGTCAAATCAGGTAAATCATCTCCCATATAGGCGACATTTCTCTCGCTTATTTGATGTTTTGTTAATAAATCTTCGTAAGCTTGAATTTTATTTTTTTGTCCTTGGTAGATGTCATTAACACCCAAAGCAGTTAATCGATCATGAACAATTTGTGAACTTTTTCCTGTAATAACAGCCAGTTTAATGCCAAATTTTTGCAGTAAAAGGATCCCTAAACCATCTTTTACATCAAAGAGTTTAGTTTCATTACCATCATTGCTTAAAATAATTTTACCATCACTTAAAACCCCGTCTACATCCAGTATCAATAACTGAATATTTGCCATTTTCTCTTTTAAACTTTTGTTAATCATTATGTGATATAAACTCTATTTAGAAACTTGGCTTAGTATATACCGCTCGCAAATCATTTTACAGTGTTTCTCTAGCTATAATCAACGCGATTTAAAAACTTCAACTCTCTGCATGACATTTAAATTATGGCGTATTAGTATGCTTAAGCTTATTAATAAATAGTAATAAAAAAGGAAACTAAATGTTAAGTTACAAGGACATGCCCAAAGGTGTCTTAAATATTAATTTAATTCAAATCTTTTCAACCGTTGGCTATGCGGTGCTCATGGGACTCTTAAATTTCTATCTTAGTCGTCAAGCAGGCATGAGCAAGATCGAAGCAAATACCCTGACTGCTAGCTTTTTTGCACTAAACTTCTTGTTTCACTTTCTAGGAGGGGCTGTCGGTGGGCGTTATGTAAGCTTTAGAGGCCTATTCTGTGCAAGTTTAGTGTTACAGTTTATGGGATTATTTCTTATTGCCGTACATGTACATATGATTATTTTAATCGGCATGGCAATTTTTATCACGGGTTCTGGCCTTAATGTTAGTTGTATTAATATGATGCTCACGCAATTATTTAATCAAGATGATAAACGCCGCCGCATCGCATTTTCAATTAACTATAGCTGCATGAACATAGGCTTTGTTTTAAGCTTCTTTGTGGCTGGAATTTTGCAAGGAAATAACCTTTACAGTGCTGCTTTTATCTTTGCCGCAGTGTGTTTATTTATCGCATTTGTACTTCATCTTCTGAAGTTTAGAGTTTCAGATTAATTTTTTATTGTGTCTGGCTATTTTTAATCGACTTATGGCATTGTGATTGGCAG